>JBOHFU010000038.1:0-15164 GCA_050699675.1 Pseudonocardiaceae bacterium | reverse complement strand
CCAGGCTGCCCCGCGCTGAACGACCAGCGCTCAGTCTCGGTGGCCAGCCTTCGCAGTATCGGGATCCGGCCGGTGCGGTGGCCGTAGCCGAGTATCAACAATCCCATGGTGAGCACAGCCGCCGCCGCGCTGGCGATGATGATCTGGTCGAGCTCGGCGCCGCCGGCGGGCCGCACCTCCTGAGCCCCGAACAACCCGGAAGTGGCGGCGGTGACCAGCCCCTGGATCGATGTCATGGTGTTATGGAACACCATCCGGCGCTATGTTGTCACGTATCCATGTACCATTGAATGCCGTCACTTGTCACCGGTCGGTCCGCTCGGCCCCCTCGGCCAGCCGCTCGCACTCCTCCCGGACAAATGCCTCGATCGCCTCGGGCATGGTGGAGCAGAAGGCCGCCAGCAGCGCCTGCGCGGCGACGGGTTGCAGCGCCTCGACCACCTTGTGGACCTCGGACAGCTCACCTTGGGGCATCCCGCGCGCCACATAGTCACGCCACACGGTGTTCCGGAACAGCCCGACGAACAGCTCCGAGATCGCCCGGGTCTGCTTCAGCAGCTCTGGTCGCATCGCCATCACCGCATCGACCTGCATGCCCAGCCGCACCGCTTGGGCCCCGGCCCGCAGCAGCGCAGGGTTGGTGATCCGCACCCGGTCAGGCCCCAAGGGTTCTAGAGTCCCCTCGGCATGCAGCCGGTCCAGCGTCGCGGGCTGTGGCTCGACACCCAGCCATTCGGCGAGCTCGGCATAGGACATCTCCTGCGGGTCCTCGGGCTGCCAAGGAGCGAGGATGCCCCGGTAGAAGGCGAGTGCCTGCTCAGCTGATCCGGCCGGGGTCTGCTGCACCACCGCTTCGATCGCGGCCAGCGAGAAGCCCTGCTGCTGCAGCCCGGCGATGAGCTGCAGCCGAGCGACGTGGTCGGCGCCGTAGTAGGCGGTCCGGCCACGAAGCTGCGGCGGCGGCAGCAACCCGCGGCTGGCATGCGAACGGACGTTGCGCACCGTCATCCCGGTGCGCGCCGCAAGCTGGTCGATGGTCAGGTCAGTGTCGGGAGCAGCCACGCGCCCGATATTACCGCTTCGGATGTAACATCAAATACCGTAAAGATCGCTCCGCCGCGGCGGTGTGCCTCCGTCGTGAACTCGACGCCACCGACGTTTCAGGTGGGCTTGGGACGTCAGCAACGTCGAGTTCACGGCACACTGTGATCTTGGGGTACCCGGGCAAGGGTGGGATCGGCCTGCCTAACTCCCCGTCTTCGGCAACCGAGGCTCGATCATCTGCGCGATCCGAAACGCCTCCGCGCACGGATCGATCGGCGGACCCAAGCTTGACGACGCCGCCACACTGACTGCCAGCGACACCGATCCACCATCCATCAGCTGCCCGCACTGCGTGCCGTCACGCCTCACCCCGAGTTGAACTCCGGCGCGGCCGTTGACCGTGTTGTCCGCGAAGCTGACGAATGCCGGATCATGGCGGCGAGCCTGATACGAGGCGAGAGTGTCCTTGTCTCTCTCCAGGCTCAGTGTGAAAGGCTTGCCCACCCATCGACAGCCCACCACGCCCACTTCGTCGAACGGCTTGCGGGTATCGAGCTTGATGCCCAACCCAGTCAGCTCCGCATCGGTCAGGATGGTGCACATGTCGACCCGGTTGGCGTCGGCCACTACGAGCGGTGCGGGAGCTCCCGGCACCTGCGAACCGCAGCCAACCGCGAGCAGCCCCACCGCGGTCATCGCGAGGACACCACACCTCACTGAGACCGACCCCGGAACGTCTGCTCATTCGCTGCATCAGCCTCGGTGACCATGCGCCCAGCTGCGCGGTAGGTCGCCGCCATGTTCTCGAACACTTGGCGGGCGTTCGTCATCGTCGCAATGAACTCTCGGCCGGCTTGGGCAAACCGGGCCGCGGCTGCTTCGCCATCCTCGTTGGCGCCGAACTTGCGTTTCTTGGTGAGCACGTCCGCCCGAGCCAACCAGTCGTTGATCTCCTCGACTGCCTGGTCGCAGCGGGCGGCGGCGCGCTCGGCAACACCGACCTCCATCCACAGCTCACCGGCGGCCACCGCCCGCTGTAGGTCGGTCTGCCGCGCCGCCACGCCCGCCAACTGCGCACCGGCCTGCTCGAAGCTGCTCACCATGCGTACCCTCCTCGCAACCTGGGCGACCGTACTATCCAGCGACGCGCGCGACCAGAATGATCAGGGGCGCTGCGGGAGAATCTCACCGGGTATGACGCCGCCTACGTCGCCGCCGCTGGGCACCTCGGCGTCGGCCTGCTCACCCACGACGGTGCCCTGAATGCGGCATCCGGTGTACGGTCCGCGTGCCCTGACGGGCACATTTCCGCTACTCCCGGATTCGGATCAAGTTGGGGACGGTGTGCAGGGGATTGCGGCGTGGCGGTCCGCCCAGCCAGGGTGGTGGGTGGAATTCTGGAATACCGTCGGTCATCTCGATCCGCCAGTCGGAATGGTGGACGAGTCGATGATGCCGGCCGCACAGCGCAACGCAGTTTCCGACGCTGGTCGGGCCGCCGTCGGCCCAATGGAGGACATGGTGAATATCGCACCAGCGGGCTGGTGCAGAACACCCCGGGAAAGCACATCCGCCATCCCGAACGACTACCGCGCGCCGGATCGCCGACGGCACCGTATAGCTGGCACGCCCGACGTCCAGCGGCTCACCCCGGGCGCCCAGCATCACCGGGATCACCTTGGCGTCGCAGGCGATGCAGCGGGCGACGTCGGCGTTGATCGGGCCGCCCAGGGCCAGCGACGCTGACCCGATCCGGCCCTGCAGCACGGCCAGGCTCACCGTCACCACGACCTGCGGGCGTTCACCGCCCTCGCTGGGCAACTCACCGGCGTCCAGAGCGCGCGCAGCGAGTTCGACCAGGGCGTCCGCGTCGCGCTGCGCCGCGTCGCGCAGGTCGACCTCGGTGTCGGTAGCCGGGCGCGGTGCGGCCAGCGGGCTCAGCGCCGACCGAACAATCTCGGCGGCCTCCCGGTCCAACCATCCCCGCAGCTCATAACCACCATCACGATCACTGAAACTCAGCCGCCGCCGGGTCTCGGGGTGCTCTGTGGGCCGCCGGCCGTCCTGATCCAGATAGGCCAGGATCCGCTTGCCCAACACCGCCAACTGCCCGGCATCCAGCGTGCGGGCCTGGCGGGCCAACTCCGCCTCCACCTCGGCCCGCCGCTCGGCACCGATATGCCCCGGAATCCGGGCCAGCACTGAACGGATCACCGCGACGTCCGCAGCACCGATCGCATGCTCAGCCACCGCCGCCGCAGTGGCCGGTAACCGCGGCGCCACCGGCACGCCACCCAACCCGCACCCGGGTAGCACGTCAGCCGCGGCGGCAATCCGGGCCCGCGCCTCACCCCGCGGAACCCGCGCCACAGCGCGCACCAGCTCCACCGTCGTGCCATACCCCACTGCGCCCGCAGTTCCCCGGGAATCAACCTCGGCCACCACCGACAACATGTCTGCCCACGTCGAATGCAAGCGGGATTCGAGTGCCCGGAGCTCGACCAGCAGCTCCTGATCACTCGCCTGCCACCCAGTCACCGTCGACATGCCTCCAACGCTAGACGGGCACACTGACAAAACTCGTTCGTCTGACAACCCCGGTTATCACTCGTTCTAGCGAACATCAGGTAACACCCGGGATAGGGTCCGCCGACACCAAAGACACCAGCTGGCGAACACCGGACGGAGGGTGGCGTACATGGTCGCGACGGACATCACCTGGCGCGCGCCGCTGATCTCGATGCCCGAGATCGCCGAGCTCGCCGCGGTGCAGCGTCCAGTGGTCACAACATGGCGCCGTCGCCATGGGAACTTCCCCTCGCCGGCAGGTACCGCCGGGACACGGCAGCTCTTCGACGCCCGGGAGGTGGCCGAGTGGCTCATCGCAACCGGGCGCGCGGACCGTCAGCAGGTGCAGCCGGAACTCCAGATGCACACGCTCGCAGCGCTGCGCGACGCGCTGTCGGCTCCCGACCTGGTGGTCACCACGACGGCGCTGATCTGCCTGCGCCACCTCGACGGTGACGAGCCGCTCAGCGAGAACAATCTCCAGGAGCGCGCCGCGACACTCGACCCAGGCGACGAGCTATTGCTCTCGGAGATCACGGCTTTCCCGAACCACCTGGTGCCGCTAGCTCATGCCGTCGACGGCCTCGTCGAGGCTGCGTGGGGATGCCAGGGAGCGTTCGAGCGGATCATGGCGGCCCGGCAGCGCCTCGCGACACCGCAGCTCTACTCGTCGGCGCTCGAACCGCAAGCCGCGCGCCTCATTGCCGAGCTCTCGGGGGCACGGGAGCGGAGCTATCACGGTCTCTCAGTTGCGATGGCGGATCCCGCTGCCGGCTCGGGGGATCTCCTCACCGCGGCGGTGCAGACCCTAGAAGATCGGTGCACCGCGGTGGTCGTGGCCGGCGAGGAGGACTCCCGTCTGGCGCGCCTCGCACGGCGGCGACTGATCGTGCACGGCCTGGCCGCGTCCGACGTGGCGATCAGACCCGCCCACGACGTAGGCAACCCCGACGTGCTCGTCACCCAACTCCCCTACCGCCCGGGTGAGAACCGGTCCGCCACCGACGTCCTGGACAGCATCGACGACATCGCGCTACGCCTCGCCCCCGGGTGCACCGCCGTCGTGCTCGGACCCGCCGCGATCCTCGCCGACGCGCTTCGCCCGTTCTCGCCTGAGGAGCGTGCCCGCACGCGGCTGATCGGTGGCGGGATGGTCGAAGCGGTGATCCGCTTGCCCGGCGGAGTGGTGCCGTTTCGCCCCGGCTATGAGACCGCAATCTGGGTACTCACATCGGCGCACTCGTCACCGTGGCGGGGTCGGGTGCTGCTCGGCGACGTGTCCGATCGCCCGCTCACCGGCGACGTGGTTGATGCGCTGGTGTCCGACGTCGTCACGTGGCGGCGCGCCGGATACCGCCCGGAGTCGCACACCCGGTCGTTCTGTGTGCCAGCCGACGTTGCCGATCTCGTCCGGTATCCACAGTCCCTCGCAGTCCGGATCGCCCCGAGCGTCCTGGAGGTGGCGACCAGGGTCCCCGCCACAGTCGCTCGCGTCACCGAGCTCGAAGCCGCCCTTGACCGGTTCGGCGACGCCGCCGCCCCTCGCCCGCCCATCAGGTCGGGCATTGCGGCGGCAGCGACCAGCCGACCCGGTGCCGTCACCCTCCGCGCGCTGACCACCGCGGGCTGGGTACGCATCATCCCTGGTATCCGGCTCGCCAGCGAGCACCTGATCAAGGGCGGGCACCACCCGGTGCTCGGCGCGGACGAGTTGATGGGGAGCTCTCTGATTCCAGGACGCTCGATCGACCGCGTGGCGCTGGCCGATCATTACCCGCGGGCAACACTGACCGAACCGGGCGACGTCGTGGTCACCCTCACCCCAGAGTTCGGAGTCCACGTCGATGAGGACGGCTACTCGATCGTGACGTTCCCGGCCCGCACGCTGCGAATCCACTCCGATCACCGGGACGGCCTGACCCCACGGGTACTGGCAGCATTGCTGACCATTGCGAGCACCCCACGTGCCCCGGGTGCTGTTCGATCTCCCCGCAAGCTCGATGACTGGGAAATCCCACTCCCCGATCCCCCGACCGTCCAGCGGCTGGACGCAGTGCTGGCCGATCTCGACGCGCGGCGTCGACTCGCCGAAGACGAACTCCATCTGCTTGCCGACCTGCGCCGGATCACCGTGTCCGGCCTGGCCGACGGAACGCTTGCCCTCTGAACACCAATTTGGCCCTCCAACCACCGATGAGGACTTTGATGCCACCCCGGAAGAAGAACACAGCGCCGCCAACTGCGAAGGACCTCAAGGACACCCTCTGGAAGACCGCCGACAAACTGCGCGGGTCGATGGATGCCGCGCAGTACAAGGACTTCGTGCTCGGTTTGGTCTTCCTCAAGTACGTCTCCGACTCCTTCGAGGAACGGCGCGAGCAGATCAGCGAGGAAATCCGGGAACAAGGCATCGCCGAGCAGCGACTCGACCAGTTCCTTGATGACAAGGACGAGTACCTGGGCCAGGGCGTGTTCTGGGTGCCGGCTGGTGCCCGCTGGGATGTCTTGAAGGGTCAGGCCAAGACCGGCAACCCCGGGGCGCTCCTTGACGCCGCCATGGACTCGATCATGAAGGAGAACGCCTCACTGACCGGCGTGCTACCCAAGATCTTCAACCGGGACAACGTCGACCAGCGCCGCCTGGCCGAACTCGTCGACCTGATCAGCGATGCGCGGTTCACCGGGCACGGCGACCGCCCGGCCCGTGACGTGCTCGGCGAGGTCTATGAGTACTTCCTGGAGAAGTTCGCCCGCGCCGAGGGCAAGCGCGGCGGCGAGTTCTACACACCAGGCAGTGTGGTGCGGGTTCTGGTGGAGGTGCTGGAGCCGTACTCGGGTCGGGTGTACGACCCATGCTGCGGTTCGGGCGGCATGTTCGTGCAGGCCGAGAAGTTCGTGCTGGCCCATCGTGGCCGCCGCGATGACATCGCCGTCTACGGCCAGGAGTCCAACGAGCGAACCTGGCGGCTGGCGAAGATGAATCTTGCGATCCACGGGATCAGCGGTGGCCTCGCGGCCCGCTGGGCGGACACCTTCCGCGAGGACAAGCACCCGGACGTCAAGGCCGACTACATCCTGGCCAACCCGCCGTTCAACATGTCCGACTGGGCACGCAATCCCGACGACCCACGTTGGCGGTTCGGCACTCCCCCCGCGGGTAATGCCAACTTCGCCTGGCTGCAGCACATCGTGTCCAAGCTCGCCGAGCGCGGCACCGCCGGCGTGGTGCTGGCCAACGGCTCGATGTCATCCAAGCAGTCCGGCGAGGGCGAGATCCGCGCCGCCATGGTCGAGGCTGATCTCATCAGCGGCATGATCGCGCTGCCGCCGCAGTTGTTCCGGACCACCCAGATTCCGGCTTGCCTCTGGTTCTTCGCCAAGGACAAGACACCTCAAGGTGCCAAGCGTCTTGCGGATCGACGCGGTGAGGTGCTCTTCATCGACGCCCGCACCATGGGAACTCTCGTCGACCGCACCGAGCGGATCCTTACCGCTGATGACGTCGCCAAGATCGCCAACACCTACCACGCCTGGCGCGGCACCGCCTCCGCCCGCACAGCCGGCTTGAAGTACGAGGACGCCCCCGGCTTCTGCTACTCAGCCACCCTGGAGGAAATCCGCCAGCACGACCACGTGCTCACCCCCGGGCGCTACGTCGGCGCAGCTGCGGTCGACAACACTGACGGCGAGCCCATCGCCGACAAGATCGACCGCCTCACCAAAGAACTCTTCGCCCACTTCGAAGAATCCGCCCATCTCGAAAAGGTCGTGCGCAAGCAATTGGAGCACATCGATGCCTGCTGAGTGGCGAACTACATCAATCGGTGAAGTTCTCACGCTTCAGCGAGGCTTTGACATTACGCGCGCCCAGCAAGGACCTGGCGATATCCCTGTTGTCTCTTCGGGTGGAATTAGCAGCTACCACGATACAGCCGCGACAAAAGGTCCTGGAGTCGTTATTGGAAGAAAGGGGACACTTGGAAAGACTTTCTACCTCATAGGAGACTATTGGCCCCATGATACCACGCTCTGGGTCAAAGAATTCAAGGGAAACCTGCCACGATTCGTCTACTATTTCTTTACCCAGCTTGATGTCATGGGGCTGGATGTCGGCTCGGCAAATCCAACTCTCAACAGAAACCATGTCCATCCCATCCGAGTGCGCTGGCCGTCGCTCTCAGACCAAGAAGGCATCGCCGCCACCCTAAGCGCACTCGACGACAAGATCGCACTAAACGAGAAAATTGTCAGATCGTGCGACGAACTGAGATCATCTCGATTTACTCGACACTTGGCAGAGTCGGCCGAATTCACCCAAGAAGAATCTCTTTCTTCTGTTGCTGGATTTGTCAACGGACGGGCATTCACGAAGGGAGCGACCGGCACGGGCCGCATGGTCGTCAGGATTGCCGAGATCAACTCAGGCCCAGGCGCTTCGACTGTGTACAACGACATCGAGGTCCCCGATCAACACCTCGTTCACCCCGGAGACATACTGTTCGCCTGGTCGGGATCGTTGTCTGTAACGCGCTGGTTCCGACCAGAAGCTATTATCAATCAGCACATCTTCAAGGTGCTACCCCGCACAGGTATCCCTAAATGGCTCGCCTTCGAACTGACAAAAGCGAAGCTGGACGAGTTCAGGATGATCGCCGCTGGTAAGGCGACGACGATGGGCCACATACAGCGTCACCACCTCGACGAGCCGGTTGTGTCACCAGATGATAGCGACGTCGCCCGATTGGACGAGGAACTTGGCCCACTATGGGACCGTGCTCTTGCCGCCGAGCAGGAATCCTTGGCGCTCGTAGAGCTACGGGACATGCTGTTGCCCAAACTGATGTCGGGGGAACTTCGGGTGCGGGATGCGGAGAAGGTTGCGGAGGAGGTGACATGACGCGCGGGATGTCCGAGGCTGACTGGGAGGCGTTGGCGCTTGACACGCTGGGCGAGCTCGGTTGGAAGCATCTGGACGGCAAGAGGATTGCGCCCGGGTCTGGCGAGCGGGAGTCGTGGTCGGATCTGCTGCTCCGGCATCGCCTTCGGGACGCGATCGGGCGGCTCAACCCGCAGTTACCCGCCGACGCGGCGGACGAGGCGGTCAGCATCGTCACCACACCCAACTCACGGGACGCGCGGGGAGAGAACTACCAGATTCACGAATACCTCACCCAGGGCGTCCGCGAGGTTGTCTACACCGACTCATTCGGCGCGGAGCAGAACCCAACAATCCGGTTGGTCGGCAAGGACCCGGAGGACAACGACTGGCTGGCGGTCAACCAGGTCACGGTGGCCGAGGGTGAGCACAAGCGACGGTTTGACATTGTGCTCTACCTCAACGGGATGCCGGTCGCCATCATCGAGCTGAAAAACGCCGGTGATGCGCACGCTGGCCTGCGTGGGGCTCATGCCCAGCTGATGACCTACGTGCGGGAGCTGCCGCTTGCGTTCCGGTTCACCATGGCCTGCGTCCTCTCCGATGGGATCACCGCCCGGTATGGCACGGCCTTCACTCCTTACGAGCATTTCACCCCGTGGAACGTCGACGAACAGGGCAAACCGGTCCCCCAGCCACCGACCGAGGACCACGATCTCGCGCTTAATCTCATGCTCTACGGGTTATTCGACCAGTGGCGGATGCTGGAGCTGCTGGACGGCTACGTCACCTTCGCCGAGGGTGATATCGGGCTGGTGAAAAGAATCGCCAAGCCGCACCAGTACTTCGCCGTTTCCACGGCCATCCGCAAGACCGTCGAGGCCGTTCGCGGCCATGGGCTTACCGGAGTCGTCTGGCACACCCAGGGCTCCGGGAAATCGATGGAAATGGAACTCTACGCCAACCAGGTGCTCAGGCACCCGGCGCTGGGCAACCCGACGGTGATAGTGATCACCGACCGGAGCGATCTCGACGACCAGCTGTACGCGACTTTCAACAACAGCCACCTGCTCCCCGAAAGCCCTCGGCAAGTAAACACTCGCGACGAGCTGCGTGCCGAACTCACCAACCGGACCGCGGGTGGGATCGTCTTCACCACTTTGCAGAAGTTCGGCAAAACACAGGAAGAGAGACAGGCCGGGCACAACCATCCCCTGCTATCGGCCCGCCACAACATCGTGGTGATCGTCGACGAGGCGCACCGCAGCCACTACGACAGCCTCGACGGTTACGCCCGGCACCTCAAGGATGCACTGCCGAACGCGACGCTCATCGCATTCACCGGAACGCCGATCTCCGAAGCCGAGCGCGACACCCGCAAGGTGTTCGGCGACTACATCGACATCTACGACCTCACCAGGGCCGTAGACGACGGCGCCACGGTGCCGGTCTATTTCCAGAGCCGGCTCATCCCCGTCTCGCTGCCGGCCGACATCGATCCCGAGGTCCTCGACGAGCGCGCCGACGAGGCCACCATCGGTCTCGATGATTCCGAGCGCCAGCGCATCCAGCAGGCCGTCACGGCGATGAATGCCCTCTACGGCGCACCTGACCGGCTCCGGGTCCTCGCCGCAGACATCGTCGAGCACTGGGAGTCACGCTCCGCGCAGATGCGCAAGTTCATCGACTCCCCCGGCAAGGGGATGATCGTCTGCGGCACTCGGGAGATCTGCGCCAACCTGTACACGGAGATCATCGCGCTGCGGCCGGAATGGCACAGCGACGAGTTGCATCAGGGCAAACTGAAAGTCGTCTACACCGGTGACGCAGGCGACCAGGACCCGATCGCCCGCCACGTCCGGCGCCCGTCGTCGAATAAGGCGATCCAGCGACGAATGAAGGACCCAGCCGATGAGATCGAGCTGGTGATCGTGCAGTCGATGTGGCTCACCGGGTTCGATTCGCCACCGCTGCACACGCTCTACCTCGACCGGCCCATGCGCGGTGCGGCGCTGATGCAGGCCCTGGCGCGAGTCAACCGGACGTATCGCAATAAGCAGGACGGGCTGCTTGTCGGCTACGCGCCGCTCACCGAGAACCTCTACGCCGCACTCGCCGAGTACACGCCCTGTGACCAGAAAACCAAGCCGCTGGGCCGCGATCTCAATGAGGCGCTGGCGAAAGTGCGCGACCTGCTCGACACCGTCGGCACGGCGATCCTCGCCAGCTACGACTGGCGCGCCGGGCTCTCGGCACCAGGTCCGAAGACGTTCATCAACACCGTCCTGGGCGCCGTCGAGTACCTGCGCAATCCGAACAACCCGGGCAACCAGGTGTGCAACGGCGAAGCGACGCTAGCCGAGCGGTTCCGCGCGTCGTCGGCCAAGCTGGCCCGTTTCTACGCGCTGTGTTCCAGCAGCGGGGAGATGAATCCCTACCGCGACGACATCAAGTTCTTCGAGGCCGTGCGGATCTGGATGGCCAAGTGGGACGCGGAGGAGCGCGCGGCCCAGGGCCTCCCGATCCCCGCCGATGTGAGCCTGCTGCTGCGCCAGCTCACCGCGGGCGCGATCGAGGCGGGCGGTGTCACTGACCTCTACGAGGCGGCAGGTTTGCCCCGGCCCGACCTGTCGCACCTCGACCAGGCGTTCATCGAGCGGATGCAGCAAGCGCGCAATCCGCATCTGGCCATTGAGGCGCTGCGCCGGCTGATCGAGCAGGAGATGCGCAAGGTCACCCGGCACAACATCGTGCGCCGGCAAAGCTTTTCCGACCGGCTCGTGCAGCTGATGGCCCGCTACACCAACCAGCACCTGACGGCAGCCCAGGTCATCGCCGAGCTGGTCGCGATGGCCAAGGAAGTCTCCGTCGACGCAGGTCGCGGCGCCGACTTCGACCCCGCGCTGACCCCGGACGAACTGGCCTTCTACGACGCCGTGGCCGACAACGAGTCGGCCGTGACCGAGATGGGTACCGGGCTCCTCGCCGACATCGCCCGCGACCTCGTCCGGTCATTACGCCGGGACGTGACCACCGACTGGGTGTCCCGGGACGACGTGCGCGCGAAGCTGCGCACGACGATCAAGCGCCTGCTCGCCAAGCACGGCTACCCACCCGACGCCCAGCCGGAGGCGATCCAGTTGGTGCTGCGCCAGATGGAGACCTTCGCCGAGGAGTGGACGCCGGACACCCACCAGTGACGCGCCGGGCCTACCGGACAGCCCGGCGGCGGCCAGGTGGGCTCTGTTGCGAAACGCAGCCACCCATCTCGGCGGCCAGAGGCGCGGTCTCACTGGTAGTACTCGTCCGGTCACAGGATTGTCGTTCGCTCCTAGGGCCACAAACCCAGACAGGGCCTGGGAGATCCACACTCGACTGTCATAAGGACTTCCCGCCGGGTTGAGGATCCCGCGGTCCTTGCCCGCATTGCTGATCTCATTTCTTCCCCTGAGGTAGTGGACTACCAGGGCGAAGAGACAAACGAAGCTTAATCCTTACCGACCTATACACCGTTAACACCTCGGTCACACCGTCACCAAATCTCGCGCTCGCTCCAAGAAATCTCCCACTGCGCGCACCTTGGTATGCGGTTTCATCTGGCGGTAGAGGTCGCGGAGAAGATCCACGCTGATAGTCGAGTCCAGACTCTCGGCGAGCTCGATCGCTTCTATACCCCGCTCGGCTGCGGCCTCCAAGTCGCGTTGCTTACCCGGTCGAGTCAGGGCATCGGCCAGGTGTGTCAGGTAGATCTGCCGGTCCCGAGCAAAGGATTCATCGAACAAGGCGACACCTTCATCGAGCATGGCAGCCGCTCGATCAGGTTGTCCTAGTAACAACAAGGAGTCACCGGCCTCGACGATAACCCATGCTGGCATGATCCAGTACAGCCAGGGATGATCCTCATCGTCTGCAAGGTACTCAACTTGGTTGTGAGCCTTGGAGATCGCCGTGGTACAGCCCGAAACGTCGTGCACTCCCGCCAGGGCATACGCCTGTCGGACATACAGCTGTGCCCGCAAACGTGGAGTCTCCAGACTCCTCGCACCGGCGAGAGCGGTCTCAGCGAGAGTCACGGCTTCAGCAGGCCACCCTTGATGGGCGGCCTGCTTGGCCATCGAACCAAGGATGTGCGCGCCCAGAGGACGATTGTCCGCACTGTGTGCCGCACGCAGAGCCGCGACGTTGTATCGCTGCGCTAGCCCAGGTTGCCTGGAGTCATACGCGCCCCAGCCACAAAGCTGCCCGAGTTCGGCAAGCGAGGCGAGGAGTTTGCGACCGGTGGCTTCATCGTACGAAGCCTGATCCAGCAGTCCGGCGACCCACCCGAACTCGTGCTGCGCCAGCGACAGCACGCTGCCGCCGCCAGCGACATCGTCCATCGCCCGTAGCTCGGCGATCATGGCCGGAAGCCGATCTGCCAGTCCTGCTGACACCCGACGCCCCGACAACCCTGATACCAGCGGCCCCGGCTCGTGCACCAGCCACTGATGAGCCGGAGCGGTCAAGGCCGTACCAGTCAGGGACAGGAACACTCGGCGCTTCACCCGATCACCACCGCTCAGCATGACTGCCGCTTCGACGGTACCCCGATGACTCCATGGCGCCGTGAGCACGACGTCGTCGCCCGGCTCGTTTGCCGTAGCGGAGGTGCCGCCTACCTCGGCCGGCTGCCCTTCGGCAAGAAGGAGGTGGTCCAGATCTTCAAGCGAGACCGACAGAGCATCGGCAAGCTTGGGTCGGGTCCACGGCTGCGGTGAGGTTTCGCCGCGCTCCCAGCGCCCTATCGTCGTGGGCTCAACGCCCACGATCCGTCCAAGCGTCTCCTGGCTGTGACCGACGATCTGACGACGCTCCGCGAACGCGCGGCGCTTGACAATCACAGTTCCCGGCTCCTCGCTCGTGGATCGATCCAGTACCGGTCCTGGGTGCCGTCCATGGAAGACGCTACCCAGACGGGCCAAGGACACGTGCAGCATGAGGACGGCCTTGCAGGCTGGTACACCGATCATCAGCGTCACGGCGACGGCCAGCCATCGCAGTTGGGCATCGGGCGCAGCATCCGGCCGCATACTGCCGTGCCACTCACGGTGCTCGTTGCCCACCTGTGCGACGGAGGGCTGTTGCTCCACGGCTGGCGAGACGGACCGAGTGCGTATCTCAGCCCGTCCGACGCCATACCCCTGCCGCGTGAGCTGGCAGCAGCCTTCGGCAGTAGTGAGCCAGCACTTCCCCGCCGTGAGCAGGGTGAAGTTCGATGATCAAGGACGATCGCGAGCTGCTCGCCGAACTGGCCCGGCTGAACACAGCTATGGCGCCACTGGCCATGTGCATCATGGAGGGCACCGCCAGTGCTGACGAACAGCACAACTACGCCCTGCGTCTGATTGCAGCGGGTGAGCGGTTGCAGCGGCGAGCAGACGGGGTGCGTGGAGCGATTGTTGAGGGTGAAGTTATTACGCCTTGCCGGTCTTCACCGCTGCCAAGACAGCATGCCACGGGTATCGTGCCAGATACTTTGAGCCTTGGTGCGGCACGTGCGGTTCGTAGCCTTCCGGTCCCAGCAGGACCTTCACGCCAGCTTCGCGCAGCTCCTTGACGCTACGACCGAAAGCTGGGTGCGCCGCTTGGGCGGCGTTCAGGAATGGCAGCGCCGCGAGGGGCAGACCAAGGCCGATGCCCTCAGTCAGTAGTCCCAGCGCCAGTGTGTCGGAGATCCCGGCTGCCCACTTGTTGATGGTGTTGAAGCTAGCGCCACCCACTACGATGGCGTCAGCTGGCGGCAACACGTCCGGAGTGCCCGGTTCCTTGTATTCCGACCGCACGGGATAGCCGGTTTGTGTTTCGAGTGCGGGCTGGTCAATAAATCGCAGCGCCGATGGCGTGGCGATCACGAACGGCTTCCAGTCTGATGCCTGCGCCAAAGTAACCAGTTTGCCGATGTCGCGCGCAGCGGGCGTCGCACAGGTGATGATGTAGAGCACCCGCTGCGACGGTTCTTGTTGATCGCTCACACCACGACCCCGACCGCTCGCGCCAACTTCGCGACACCGACCATCGGGGTTAAGCCACGCGGGTAGCTACGCACAATATCGGTAATGATGAGCTTGGCCAGGTGACGGCAGCGAACCTCTGCGGGGGCAAGCTGGTCAGCATCAAGGAGGGTGGTGGAGGCATGCTCGCGCTGTCCGGCCTGGAGATACCCGCGTGTTACATCGAGCAGGTGGCTGGCCCGGCGCTCGCGGGGAAGGTGCATGAGATCACCGTAGGGAATGTCGGCAGCGGCCTCAATGACCCGGCCGCCGCTTTGCATATCCGCTAACGCTGACACACGATGTACCAAGACGTTGGTGGTTCCGAACGCGGACCAATGTTCGTTGCGGTCAGTTTCCAGGCGGGCGGCGACGGCCAGCGCCTCATCCTGGAAGTCACGCACATCGGCTGCCTGCTGAGCCCGGGCAGCAGCGATACTGCCTTTGAGGAGCAGCATGCCGTAGGCCGAGACAAATGCCGGGTCAGTGCTACTCAGGTGCGGTTCGAGCCGGCTGGCGGCTGATTTGACCAATTGCACCGCATCATTGCTTTGGTGGGTCGCACTGAGGGCGTGCGCGACCCGCCGCGCGGCGGAGCCGATGAGCGTCAGGTCACCCGTCTGTTCGGCGATCTGAATGCTGCGGTC
>JBOHFU010000037.1:0-15223 GCA_050699675.1 Pseudonocardiaceae bacterium | reverse complement strand
GCACAGCCGCGATCTCTTACCCGGGTCATTCGTCCGTGACCGGCAGATTGTCGTCACCCATCTCGCCGACGCCCTAGCCCGGTCGGGCAAACAGCGCGACCTCGACACCGCAGCCGGGCTGGGCATGCAGTCGATCGACTTGGCCGAGAGCCTGAACTCGACCCAAGGGGCTGGCTGTCTCCGTGACCTCTACTACCAGCTAAGGCCATACGCCAAGGTCCCAGCGGTGCACGACTTTGTGGAGCGGGCACGGGGCTTTGTGAAGGGAAGGGGAATCTCAGCGATCCGACCTTGATCCGCCGCGACCAGAAACCCGAGCAGGTGTGCCGGGACGCCGTGCTCGCAGCGGACGTGTTCGTGGCCATCGTCGGGTTCCGGTATGGATCTCTCGTGCGGGACCGGCCAGAGCTGTCCTACGCCGAGCTGGAGTTCGAGACCGCCAGCCAGGCGGGCATACCCCGGCTCGTCTTCCTGCTCGGCGACGACGCCGAAGGCCCGGATGACCTGTTCGTCGACCCGCAGCACGGCACCCGGCAGGCGGAGTTCCGGAAACAGCTGGCCGACAGTGAGCTGACTACCACCACCGTCGCCAGCCCGGCGGAGCTCAGCGAGAAGCTCTTTCAGGCGCTGCGGGATATGTCCGACGCAGAATCGGAGCGGGCCACAGCGGGGCGGGTATGGAACGTGCCCGCCCGCAGCGTGGCGTTCACCGGGCGCGGCGAGCTGCTCACCGCGTTACAGACCGCACTGCAGGACAAGCGCTCGACGGCGGTGGTGGTGCAGGCCCTGCACGGGATGGGCGGGATCGGCAAGACCGCGCTGGCCATCGAGTACGCCCACCGCCACGGGACCGAGTACGACGTGGTCTGGTGGGTCCCGGTGGAGCAACCAACACTGGTGGCCGACCGGTTGGCTGAGCTGGCCCACACTCTGGGCCTGGCGACCATCACCGACCCGGTGGCGGTGGCGGTGGCTCGACTGCTGGGGACGCTGCGGGAGCGGAACCGGTGGCTGCTGATCTTTGACAACGCTGAGGACCCTGCGTCCCTGGCTGGGTACCTACCCGGGGGTGGCGGGCAGGTGGTGATCACCTCTCGCAACCCCGGCTGGCACGAGCTGGCTACCCCGGTGGGAGTGGATGTGTTCGACCGGGACGAGTCGATCACGTTGCTGCGCCGCCGCGCCCCGCAGCTGACCGAGGGTGCGGCCGAGCGGATCACGGAGGCATTGGGAAACCTGCCGCTGGCGCTGGCCCAGGCCGCCGCGCACCTGGCCGACACCGCCACCCCCGTGGACGACTACCTCACCCTGCTGGCCGAGCGGACCAGGGAGCTGCTGACCCACGGCACCCCGGTGACCTAACCCGGTGTCACTAGCCGCCAGCGTCCAGATCGCCCTCGACCGGCTCGCCGCCCAGTCCCCGGCTGCGCTGCAGCTGCTCACCCTGGCCGCCTACCTGGCACCGGAACCGATCCCGCTGACCCTGTTCACCACCCACCCCACCCACCTGCCCGATCCCCTCGCAACCACAGCCACCGATCCACTGGCGTTTGCCGAACTGACCCGACTGCTGCGCCAGCACGGACTAGCCCGCGCCGAGCCCGGCCCCCTGCAACTTCACCGGCTGCTCGCCGCCATCTTGCGCACCCAACCCCACCAGCAACCCGACCTTGCCACCATCGCCGTCGGGCTGCTGCGTGTCGCGGTTCCGGACGACCGTGGGACAACCCCCATGCCTGGCCAGGCTGGCGTCAGCTCCTCCCGCACGTCCTAGTCGCCACCGAGGCCCACCGCAACCTCATTTACGGTGGAGCAGGACGTGGCCTGGTTACTCGACCGCGCTGCCTCATATTTGCAGATCCGGGGGGAAACCGGCCCTGCCCGGTCCTTGTTCGAACGCGCCCTGGACCTGCGCCGCTCCCGACTGGGCGACGACCACCCCGACACCCTGGAATCGGCCAACAACCTCGCCGTCGATCTCTTTGCATTGGGGCAGCACGACCAGGCCAGCCAGCTCGACGAGGACACCCTGACCCGCCGCCGCCAGGTCCTGGGCGACGACCACCCTCATACCCTGATCTCGGCCAACCAGCTCGCCGTCACCCTGCGGAGTTGGGGCAGTATGAGCAGGCTGGCCAGCTTGCCCAGGACACCCTCACGCACTCCCGCCGGGTCCTGGGCGATGACCACCCCGACACCCTGCGCTCGGCGAACCACCTCGCCACCTGCCTGCGGGAGTTAGGGCAGCACGAGCAAGCCCGCCAGCTTGCCGAGGACACCCTCACCCGCTGCCGCCAGGTTCTCGGCGACGACCACCCCCACATCTTGGAATCGGCCACCAACCTAGCCCTCGACCTGCGGGCCCTCGGCCATGAGGAGCAGCCGAGCCAACCGGAGGAATGGGTCCGGTCTTGTCGCGAAGGCTCCCCGTGATCCGAGCATGCGGGACGTCACAGTTCGATGCCGATGCCGATGCCGATGGCGACGACGCCGAGGGCCTCGCGCTCGGGCGGGTAGATCTGGCGGATGTTCGCTAGTTGCTCGTCGCGGGTGGCGGTCGGGTTCACGCTGGCCACCTCCTCGTGATCGAACATCTCCTCGAAGTTGGCGTAGCGGGCCACCCGGGTGACGCGGGTGAGGACCTCCTCACCTTGGCAACGAAACCGGATCAGCGAGCCAACCTTGATCTTGCGGCGGCTGGAATCGTTGACCCGGATCTCGGTGGTCTTGCGGCCAGCGGCGACGAGGTCGAAGTAGCTCTTGTAGATGCCCATTTTGTGAGCTCGGGGTCGAGTATCGAGGTCGGCGGGTCGGGCAGTCATGAGACAGCCAAGCTCCTTGACGGTGAATGAACGGAAGAAGTGCTTGGGGTCGGTCAGCAACTCGCCCACGAGCCAGATAAGGGTGTCGACGTAGTTGTCGACGCTACCGGGCCAGGCTGAGCCACCGCAGCTCAGAAGGGCGGCGGTTCGTCGGGGTCGACGGCACGCGCCGGTGGGGGTCGGGGGTCAGGCTGGGGTGGTGGCCAGTACAGGATTGGCCAGTTCTCGTTGACGGTGACCGGCGGTGCATGGTCGGGGTACTGCTCGGAGCGGGGCAGCGGGCCAGGCAGGTCGGTGGTGATGGGCTGGCGCCGGGAGTGGTATATCCGGCCTAGCGGGCTGATCCAGACAAAATGCCCGGGCTCGGGCTGGCGCAGCCGCCACCCACCCTCGTGTTTGAGCCGGTGGTCGTGCCGGCACACCGGGCCGGAGTTGGCCTCGGTGGTAACCCCGCCGTAAACGTGGGCGACGGTGTGGTCGAGGTCGGCGTGGTGGGCCGGGCAGCGGCAACCGGGGTGCACGCAGACCCGGTCGCGGATCTGGACGTGGCGGCGCAGCACCGCTCCGGCGAACCGGGCGGCCGGGTCCTGCCCCGGTGCACCCCGAGCCCCCTGGGCGCGGTCGGTGGCGTACTGGGCAGCGAGATCAGCTATCACCGCGGCCCACTCGCCGCAGGCGTCGGGGTGCGCGGCCAGCTCGGTGAGCAGGGCAGCGGGGATGTGCAACTCCACGATCCCACCCCGCTTTGGTGCCACTGCTTCGGCTACGGGCAAGGCGGGACGACGGTGGGTGATCCCGGCCAGGATCAGTTGCCCCTCTGCGTCGGTGATGGCGTAGCGCCACTCCCCGGTGCGCTGGGCGGCCACGATGGTGCGGGCGGTCTCGGCGGTGACCGGTCCCCACCCGGGGATCTCCCCGGGATGGCGGTCACGCCCGAGCAGGGTGGACAGCCCCACCCGCAACTCCACCCCCACCCGCTCCCCCGCAGCGGGCTGCTCAGCACCATCCCCGCCATCCGGGGCAGCCGGGTTGTCGTCCGAGGTGCTGTCTGGGGTGGGGTCCTGCGGGAGGTCGTCGGGCACGGCCTGGGCTAGCAGGTCGGCAATGATCTGGTCCCGGGTCAGATGCTGCCAGCGCCCCTCGAGCAGGCCGACGTAGATGTCGGCCCGCAGGGGGCCGATTCGCCCGGGATGCCCGGCACGTTTCGCGGCCTTGGCGAGATCCTCGATCCGGGCGCACGCGGCAGCTGCCTGATCGGCGGGTAGCCGGCGCCCCGTGACGGTCGCGGTGCCGTCCTCATCCAGGTACCCGATCACGTCTCGGTCCTGTACCGCGCTGGCATACCGGCGGGCGGCCCACTCGGGATCCAAGGCGATCGCCAGCTTCTTGATCCGCGCCGCGAGCTCGCCGGTAGTGAGCCGGGCAGCATCCGGGAGCAGCCGCTCACACACCACCTGGGTCTGCTCGTCGGTCAGCTCGGCGCACAACTCGGTGAACAGCCACGCCTTGCTGCGGCAGATCGCCCCGGTGTTCAGGGCGGTGAAGACCGCAGGCAGCCGCGCCAGGAGCGTCTCGGCGAAGTGATACTCGCGGTAGGCGGCATTGCGGGTCCAGGCCAGCGCCGCCCGGATCTCGTCCGCGGCGTATTCCGGGGCCTGCGCCAGCCGAGCCACCTCATCGGGCCCGGCGTGCGGGTCACACAACCCGATCTCCACCATCGCAGCCAGCAGCTGAGCCTGCTCATGAGACAGCTGCCGGGCCCGGGCCCGCAGCACCTCCACCAGATCGGTCCCGGTCAAGGCGGAAATGTTGAGCCCGCCGAGCAGCACCCCCAACTCCGGGCCCGGCGCCATCTGCGCCAGGTCCTCGGGAATCAGCTGCCGGACCGTCACACTCCGTACCCTAGACATCAGGTCTGACAGTTCTCGGCCCCCGGAGCCGCTGGCAGGAAGGATTCCGGCAGTTTCCCACGGTGCTGCGGACCGGCGATGAGTTTGCGCCCCGGCAGTCGTCATACCTGTGTCATGGTCACGGCTGGCAGTCGATCGGAAGGGAGTACGGATGAGCGGGGTACGGGTACTGGTGGGGACGCGCAAGGGCGCGTTCGTCCTGACGTCGGATGCTCACCGCGAGCGGTGGGACGTCAGCGGTCCCCACTTCGCGGGCTGGGAGATCTACCACCTCACGGGATCTCCCGCTGATCCGGATCGGCTGTACGCGTCGCAGTCCAGCGGCTGGTTCGGGCAGCTGATCCAGCGCTCCGACGACGGGGGCCAGACGTGGCAGCCGGTGGGCAACGAGTTCGCCTACGACGGCGTCCCCGGCACTCACCAGTGGTACGACGGCACACCGCATCCCTGGGAGTTCGCGCGAGTCTGGCATCTCGAACCGTCGCGGACCGATCCGGACACGGTCTACGCCGGGGTGGAAGACGCCGCTTTGTTCCGCACGGTCGACGGCGGGCGGACCTGGCACGAGCTGTCCGGACTGCGCGACCACGACTCGGGGCCGTCCTGGCAGCCGGGTGCCGGCGGGATGTGCCTGCACACGATCGTGCAGCATCCGACCGACCACGGGCGGATGTTCGTCGCCATCTCGGCTGCGGGTGTTTTCCGGACCGACGACGCCGGCAAGACGTGGCGCCCGACAAACCGCGGCCTGCGTTCCGAGGGCATCCCCGACCCGGCTGCCGAGGTCGGCCACTGCGTCCACAACCTCGCCATGCACCCCTCACGACCGGACGTGCTGTTCATGCAGAAACACTGGGACGTCATGCGCAGCGACGACGCCGGCGAGTCGTGGCACGAGATCAGCGGTGACCTGCCGACCGATTTCGGGTTCCCGATCGACGTGCACGCCCACGAGCCAGACACCGTCTATGTCGTTCCCATCAAGAGCGACTCGGAGCATTACGTACCCGACGGGAAACTCCGGGTGTACCGCAGCCGGACCGGCGGCAACGAATGGGAGCCGCTGACAAAAGGCTTGCCGCAAAGCGACTGCTACGTCAACGTGTTGCGCGACGCGATGGCCGTCGACTCACTCGATTCGTGCGGCGTGTACTTCGGCACGACCGGCGGGCAAGTGTACGCATCGGCCGACGCCGGGGACAGCTGGACGCCCATCGTCCGCGATCTTCCGTCCGTGCTCTCGATCGAAGTCCAGACCCTGCCATGATCCGCCTCAGACTCCCGGCGCATCTGCGGACGCTCGCGCGTATCGACGGCGAGGTGGAGCTCAATGTCACGGGTCCGGCCACGCAGCGCTCGGTCCTCGACGCGCTCGAGACCCGCTATCCGGTGCTGCGCGGGACGATCCGCGACCACGTCACCGGGCGGCGCCGAGCATTCGTGAGGTTCTTCGCCTGCGAGCAGGATCTGTCCCACGAACTGCCGGACACCCCGCTACCCGGCCCGGTCGCGAGCGGAGCCGAGCCATTGCTGGTCGTGGGGGCGATGGCGGGCGGTTAGTGTCACCGGGCCCGCCACACCTCGGGATCGCCGGTCTCCCACTCGCTGACGGGCCAGCCTTCCTGCTCCAATCGAACCAGCAACGGGTACCCGGTCCCGCTGGATCCTCCCGGTGCGATCCATCACTTCCTGCCCGTAGGGCCAATCCAGCGCAAGCACCCCGCGCGGAGCGCGGGCTTGACTCGGTCAGCCCGATCGTTGATCATTGGCGCGACCCGGAGACGGGCACCACCACATGATCGACTGGGGATGCTCCGGTCCGCGTCGACGCCACCGGGGTCCGGGGGTGTTCGGTAGCCGACCCAAAGAAGCCACTATGCATATAATGGGAGGTCGATGTGCCAAGAATGTGGGTAAGAAGAAGCGGGAACTTCTGGGCGGCTTGTGCTAGTTCTCGCGTGAGCTCCTGCTTTGGAGCGCCACTTGAGAATCCTTCGGACCAGGATCCAGCCCGCGGACATAGTCAACTTCAGGAAGCCACCGACAGAATTAACAGAATATTGGAGGAGCTTGCGCAAAATCCACCGGATGCCGGTCTGCGGCTCGCCTTGTTGGCGCTCCCGCACCCTGACGGCGAAGACCGTCTCCAGTTGAGTTACATCGATACGAGCGTGGAGGTTACCACCTATCTCGACTAGAGTGGTCAACCATGGGAATAGCAACAGCCTTCTACACTTCACAGGGCCAGCCGCTACTACCTTAGCCTTGTGAAAAAAGTACCGAGAGGCAATAGCCCAATAGCGGACGAGGGGTCACGCGGTGGACGTGCAGACTATTAGCGTCGCAACCGCTGTGGTGAGCGCAGCTATCGCCGCGCTTGGCCTGCTCCTCAGCTGGTACCGCCGCGAAGGGGACAAGGGGGAGCACAAGAGCCACTGGCCTTTCATAGCTGCATGCGCAGGAATAATCGTGCTAACAGTACTCGGTGTTACACTCACGTTCATGCTCGGGGCGGACACCAAGAGCTCCGTAGACACTGGGAGCCCTGGCGTATCGAGCCCACTCACCGAAGTGCAGTATAAAGGACAGCTTGGCGCAGTGTGTTCCGATGCAAAGGAGAAGGCACGTCGGATCGAGGAGTTGCACGCGCAAGCGACCGTGCTTGGAGCTGCCATTCAGATAGAACAAGACGAAGAGGGTCAAATACGAAAGCTCCAGCCACCGGATAAGTTGAAGAGTATCCATGATGACATGGTCTCCGTCTGGCAGCGGCGAATCAGCCTACTCGAGTCCATATACCATCGCCGACCCCAACTTAATGAACATGAGTTAGCTACGGAGTTAGCTACCGCAGATCGACTCGCCGAACAGCTAACGGACTCGTTTAACTCGCTGGGCGTCCCGGAATGCAGTTTTTGATCGACAGGGGGCGTCGGCGGAGGTGAACGCCAGCGAGGCGGGCACGGTGCTCTGTTCGACCTTGCGCAGCAGCGACAGTGACACGTGCGCCCGCTCAGCGAACGGAGCCGCGGCGGGCTGTGGTCTCCGGCTCGTAAGCCGGCGCACTTCTCCGGCCCGCCCGAACAGCGGGACACTCGTCCGGTGAGCACCAGTTACCACCCGCCGCCACCGTCGGGCAGCCCGCCGGGTCAGCGCTGGGTAAGAGTCGCGCTCCGGGTCGGTGTCCCGATGCTCATCGTCGGGCTCCTCCTGAGCATCAAGCCGGAGATCATCACCGGCACGCTGGAGACCACTGGGGCGATGCTGCGGGTCGGGGCGCTGCTGGTCGGCTGGCTGGTGTTCGCCTTCCTGGTCCGCCGTTTCGTGCGGCCACCGGTGCTGCGCACCGGGCTGATCGCAGTGGTAGGCCTGGCCCTGCTCACGGTGACGGTGCTGCCGTACTTCATCGACACCCGGGCCAACAACACGCTGCTCACCGCGCCGGCAGACGCCAGCACGCAGGGCACCCGCGGCGGCGAGACCTCGCCGGGCACGGCGGTCAAGGTGGCCTCAGGCCAGTTGAAAGGCCTTGCCGGGCACCGCGGTTCGGGCGCAGCGTCGATCGTTCGCGCCCCGGACGGATCCCATGTCGTGCAGCTGGAGGACTACGACGTCTCCAGCAGGGTCACCCTGTTCCTCTACCTGGTGCCCGGCACCGACCAGGAGGAACCGGGGGCCAACGGCGTCAATCTCGGAAGGCTGGCCGAGAACACCGGCAACCGGGTGGTGCCGATCCCGAAGGGGACCGATCTGTCCGGCTCGCAGACCGTGTTGATCTGGTGCGAGCCGTTCAGCACCCCGATCGCGGCGGCGAACCAGGTGCCGGCGTAGGCCCCGAACTAGGCCGCCCGGCACCAGAATGGGCGGGGTGACCATCGAGGAGCCACTCGCCACCGGTCACGCCGCGCTCGCCGCAGGCCGCTGGGCCGAGGCGCGCACCGCGTTCGGGGCGGCACTGGCCCAAGACAACCGAGACGACACGGCCCAGGCCTGCTTCGGGCTGGCGGCTGCGTTGTGGTGGCTGGGCGAGAACCAGGCCAGCGTCTCGCAGTGCGCCCATGCCTACTCATTGTTCCGCCGGGCCGGCGACGTGGGCAGCGCCGTGCAGTGCGCGGTGTGGTTGAGCATCACCTACAAGGCGAACTTCGCCAATTTCGCCGCCGCCAGCGGGTGGATCGGGCGGGCCGAGCGGCTGCTGGAGCCGCTCGAACCCGGGCCGCTGCACGGGTGGGTCTGGGTGGCCCGGGCCTACCGGATGGCCGATCTGGACACCGCCGAGGAACTCACAATGCGGGCCGTCGACCTCGCCCGGGAGGTCGGTGACACCGATCTCGAGCTCGTCGCGCTGTCCCAGCTCGGGCTCGTCCGGGTCGGCCAGGGACAGACCGGCGCGGGTTTCGCCCTGATCGACGAGGCGATGGCGGCGGCGCTGGCCGGTGAGCGCTCCACCCTGGACACCGTCGTCTACACCTGCTGCGACATGCTCAACGCCTGCGAGCTGGCCAGTGACGTCAAACGCGCCGCCCAGTGGTGCAAGGTCGCCGACGACTTCGTCCAGAGGTACGGCTGCCCGTTCCTGTACGCCGAGTGCCGCATCTACTACGGGAGCATCCTGGCGGCCAAGGGACAATGGAACGACGCTGAGCGCGAGCTGGGCGCGGGCCTGCGGATCACCGACGGCGCCTGCCCGGGGTTACACGCCAAGGCGCTGATCCGGCTGGCCGCCTTGCGGGTCCGCCAGGGTCGCCTGGAGGAGGCGGAGCAGCACCTGTCCCAGCTCGGTGCCGGGGTTGGAGCCGAAGCCGAAGAGGCGCTGGCGCTGGCAGCGCTGCTGCTCGCCCGCGGCGACGCACCAGCGGCGAGTCGCAACCTCGAGCAACGGCTCGATCGCCTCGCCGAGCACCGCACACATCTCGCCACCGCGCTCGACCTGCTCGTTGAGGCGTATGTCGCCGCGGGGGACGGGGACGCGGCCACTGCCGCCGTCGGGCGCCTGGCCGACGTGGCTGGCTCGGCGGATAGCGATCGGCTGGACGCGGTCGCCGCCGCAGCCCTCGGCCGGGTGTCGCTCACCTGCGGAGACCCGGCGGCGGCCGTCGCCCATCTGGAGGCAGCCCTCAGACTCTGGTCGCACCTGGAGTTTCCGTTCGAGGTTGCTCGCACCCGCTTCGAGCTCAGCCGGGTGCTGGCGCCCACCCGCCCCGACGTCGCCGTCGACCACGCCCGCCGGGCCCTGGCCACCTTCGAGGCGCTCGGCGCCGCCCTGGACGGCGACCGGGTAGCGGCGTTCCTCCGCTCCCTGGGCGTCACCGCCCGTACGGGTCCCAAGGGAGTGGGGACGCTGACGATGCGGGAGCAGGAGGTGCTGCGGCTGCTCGGGACGGGCCTGTCCAACCCCGAGATCGCAACGCGGCTGCACGTGAGCCGCAAGACCGCCGCACACCATGTGAGCAACGTCCTCGCCAAGCTCAACCTGCGCAACCGAGCCGAGGCCGCCGCCTACGCCGCCAGCGGGATCGGTGCAACGGGGCACCCCGTGTCCCGGCATCCCTGACGCCGAAGAATCATTCCTTGGCGTACTCGATCAGTGCGTCGGGCCGGTCGTGGCCCATCCCCACGTAGCCTCCATCGACAAGCACATCGGTCCCGGTGATGAAGCTCGCGCCCGGACCGCACAAGAACAGGATCACGCTGGCTACCTCGCTCGGCTCGCCGACCCGGCCCAGCATGTGCTGCGGGGCGAAGATCGGCTCCCAGGTGGCGCGGTCGCCGCCACTCATGCGGTCCAGCTCCGGCGTCCAGATCGTGCCCGGCGAGACACTGTTGACCCGGATGCCGTCGCAGGCAAGGTCGAGTGCCTGGCAGCGGGTCAGGGCCAGCACCGCGCCTTTGGTCGCGTTGTAGGTCCAGCGGTTCGGCTGAGCGATGTAGCCGGAGATCGACGCGAGGTTGACGATCGCGCCGCCGCCAGCGGCTCGTAGCAGCGGCGCGACACTCGCGGCCATCAGGGCGGTGCCCTTGACGTTGACGCCCAGGCTGGTGTCCCAGTCGCCGGGTGCGGCGTCCCCGGCCTTGGCCAGGAACGTTGCGGCGCAGTTCACCAGCGCCCGCACCGGCCGACCAGTCGCCTGGGCGGCGCGGGCAGCCGCTTGACAGTCCTCCCAACACGACACATCGCCGTGCACCGCCGTCGCGGCACCCAACGCGGCCGCCGTGGCCGTGAGCCGTGGGGCGTCACGGTCGAGCAGCACCACATGGGCACCCGCAGCCACGAATGCCTCGGCCGTCGCCTGGCCAATACCTGATGCACCGCCGGTGATCACCACGACCACCCCAGCGAACGCGTCAGCTGGGGCAGGGGGCGTAGGCATAGGCATCCATTCTCGGTCTCGGCCCGTGTTGGCAGGTTTCGGCGGGAAAATGGGGCAGCTGCCCCATGCTCAGCGAACCAGGCGGCCGCATCATCGTTGCATGACGATCTCAACCGAATCATCCGAGTCGTTCCAGATCCCGATCGAAGCGGCCGAGTTCTACGAGTCGGCTTTCGTGCCGGCGTTTTTTGCCCAGTGGGCACCCATCCTCTGCGAAGCGGCCGGTGTCGGCCCCGGCCAGCGGCTACTCGACGTCGCCTGTGGGACCGGGATCGCCGCCCGCACCGCCGCCGACCTGGTCGCACCCAACGGCAAGGTCATCGGGCTCGACCTGAACGAGGCGATGCTGACTGTGGCCCGCCGGATCCGCCCCGACATCGAATACCACCAAGGCGACGCCGCCGCGCTCCCCTTCCCGGGCGGGTCGTTCGACACCGCCCTGTGCCAGATGGCGCTGATGTTCTTCCCGGACCGCCGCACGGCGCTCAGGGAGATGGGCCGTGTCGTCACCCCAGGCGGGACGGTCGCCGTCGTGGTCCCGAGCCGCCTCGACACCCAGGCCGCCTTCGCGCCGTTCGTCGACCTGGCCGCCCGCCACGCCGGCCCGGCGGCCGTGTCGCTGCTGAGCACCTACTTCGGGTGCGGCGACCTCGACGAGCTCACCGCGCTCACCGAATCCGCCGGTCTGCGGGTCACGAGCACCCGCACCCAGGTGGGGGTCTATCGGGCCCCGTCCGTCGACGCCTTCGTGACCACCGAGGTCGAGAGCACCCCCCTCATCCAACGCATCAGTGACGAGGTGTACCAGCGCATCCGCACCGATGCCCGCGACGTGTTGGCGCCGTTCACCGCAGCTGACGGCAGCGTCGAAGCGCCCTTCGAATGCCACGTCCTGGCAGCACACCAGCGATAGCAACCCGAACGGGAGCTACCAGATCCCGTAGATCATCAGGCGGCCGGACCTTGAGTGCTCTCAGCCCCCCGAACTCGACAGCAGAGCTGTTCGGTCGACCTCGGACAGCGCTGCGGTCGAGTTCGGGAACTGTAGGGCTGGTCACGTCGTACCCTCGTCATGTGACCGACCGGGTCGAGCACGGAAGGCGTGGGATGACAGCGGATCGTGCGAGAGGCGGCGTTATGGATCTCACGCTGCGGCCGGGTAGGCCCGAAGACGCCGAGACGTGCGGACGGATCTACTACGAGGCATTCGCTGAAATCGCCAGGAAGCACAACTTTCCGTCGGACATAACCCCCGAGGAGGGAGTCGAGCTGCTGTCGATGATGCTCGGCCATCCTGGCTTCTACTCGGTGGTGGCCGAAGCCAACGGCCAGGTCGTGGGCAGCAACTTCCTCGATGAACGCTCGCTCATCACCGGCGTCGGCCCGATCACGGTGGATCCCGCTATCCAAGACGGTGGAGTAGGCCGAGCCCTCATGCGCGACGTGATGCGGCGTGCCACAGAGCGCGCCGCCCCAGGAATCCGCCTGGTTCAATCCGCGTACCACAACCGTTCGCTGTCCCTGTACGCCAAGCTCGGCTTCCAGGTGCGTGACCAGCTCGCCTGCATGCAGGGCACGCCTCCCCGGGGTGAGATCCCCGGCTACCGGACCCGGCACGCCACACCCGCAGATGTCGAGGCATGCAACGCCGTCTGCCGTCACGTTCATGGGCACGACCGGGCTGGGGAGCTGACCGACGCGCTTGCACAGGGCACGGCGTTGGTGGTCGAGCATGCTGGGCGAATCAGCGGTTATGCCACCGGCCTGGCGTTTTTCGCCCACGCCGTGGGTGACAGCAACGAGGACCTCAAAGCGCTGATCATGGCTGCCGATGCGTTCGAAGGCCCCGGCATCCTCGTCCCCACCACCAACGCCGACCTGTTCCGCTGGTGCTTGGAGCGGGGTCTTCACGTGGTGCAGCTGATGACCCTGATGGCTATCGGCCTGTACACCCCACCCCAGGGCGCTTACCTGCCGAGCATCCTCTACTGACATCGGGAACGGATTTTAGCTTCGGCGGCAAGCGTTGCTGCCGTCCTGCCAGGTAGCCGCCGGGTTGTGAGCGATCGCGAGCTGGTCGTAGGTAAGGCTCCAAGATGACCGGCTGCTTTGGTCATGACGGTAGTCGGTCTGTCGATAGGGCGTCCGAATGATGGGCGTTTCGGTGCAGCGGCTTCAGGTCTAACGTCCAGACGGAGCCAAGCTGGGCGAGATTCGTCGTCCACATTTTGAGCGCAGGAGGCTGCAAATGCCGGCAACGGTGATCCGTTGCGTGGTTTCCGCATTAGCCGTGATGTTACTGGCGGTGCCGGCCTGTGCCGGTGGGCCGGCACAGGCCGGCACCGGCAAGCCGGCGCCGCTGTTCAACGACCTGGGCGACCACCAGCACTCGATCACGACCGTGTCCACGGACGCGCAGCGCTACTTCAACCAGGGCCTGACGCTGGGGTTTGCCTTCAACCACGCCGAGGCCGAGCGCTCGTTCCGCTACGCGGCGATGCTCGATCCGCAGTGCGCGATGTGCTGGTGGGGCGTTGCGTTCGTGCTCGGCCCCAACCTGAACGCGCCCATGGGCCCGGCCGCCGCTTCGGCGGCGTGGGAGGCAGTGCAGCAGGCGCAGGCGCTGGCCACCAAGGCCACCCCGCGCGAGCAGGCCTACATCGCCGCGGTCGCACAGCGTTATACCAAGGAGCCGCCTGCCGACCGTGCCCCCCTGGACACGGCGTTCGCCAACGCGATGCGCGATGTCGCCCGGCAATACCCAGCCGATCTGGACGCATCCGCGCTGTTCGCCGAGGCACTGATGGACCTGACGCCGTGGAACTATTACAACAAAAGCGGCAAACCACTGCGGCCGGAAGCGGCGGAGATCGTCACGACGCTGGAATCCGTGCTCGGGCGCGATCCAGAGCACCCGTGGGCTATCCACCTGTACATCCACGCGACCGAGGCGTCGGACAACCCGGCGCGAGCCGAAAGCTACGCCGATACCCTGGGTTCGTTGGTACCCGGCGCGGGCCATCTCGTGCATATGCCCGCGCACACCTACATGCGCATCGGCCGCTACCACGACGCCGTACTCGCCAACGAGCGGGCGGCCGCCGCCGACAACTCCTACATCTCGCAGTGCCACGCGCAGGGCACCTACGCGGTGGGCTATGTGCCGCACAATCACCACTTCCTGTATTCGGCCGCGTCAATGGCCGGTAACAGCGCGGGAGCCATGAAAGGTGCGGCGGGTACCGCCGCAATGACGGTCCACAACCCGAACTCCGCCAACGATACGCAGCATTTCGCCGTGCAGCCGCTGTTCGCGTCCGTGCGCTTCGGCAAGTGGCAGGAGATCCTGGACACGAAGGCGCCACACGAGGGACTGGATTACCACGCCGGGGTCTGGCACTACGCCCGCGGCCGTGCGTTCGTCGGCACGGGCAAACTCGACAGTGCAGAAGCCGAGCTCGCGGCCTTGACGAAGATTGCCGGCAAGAAGGGCGTGAGCGCCAACAACACCGCAGCGGACGTCCTGAACATAGCCGGGGAAGTCCTCGCCGGGGAGGTTGCGGCCAGGCTGGGTCACGCCGCGGAAGCCGTCGCCCATCTGGAGAAAGGCGTCGAGTTGGAAGACGCGATGCCCTACCGGGAACCCGCCGACTGGCTGTATCCCGTGCGGCACTCGCTCGGTGCCGTGCTGCTGGCCGCGGGGCAGGCACCGAAGGCGGAGGCGGTCTACCGCGAAGATCTCCGCCGTAATCCCGAAAACGGGTGGGCCCTTTACGGGTTGATGCAGGCCCTGGACACCCAGGGCAAGAGGGCCGAGGCCGCGGAAGTGAAGGAGCGCTTCGATAAGGCATGGGCGCATGCGGACATCGCCCTGACGGCATCGCGCATTTAGCCGGGCGCTCACCGGCCGGTGTCGCCGCGCCACCGCGCCATCCGCCCGCTGCGGTGCACGGCCCGGATCCGCTGCTCGGTGGCGAGGCGATGCTCGGGAGCGGTGAACACCAGCAGGACGTCGCCCTCCTGGAGCCGGGTGGTGGGCTGCGGGGCGGCGGTGGCGCCGTCGCGGACCACCAGGCCGAGCGTCGACCCCGCCGGCAGCCGCAGCTCGGATACGTACACA
>JBOHFU010000036.1:0-15280 GCA_050699675.1 Pseudonocardiaceae bacterium | reverse complement strand
CTCGACCACGCCCACGGCGGCCCGACCACCGGACCCAACCTCGGGGACGCGTGCCGTCATGATCATCGTCTGAGCACGAGGGCGGCTGGACGCTGCACCAGTCCCAACCCGGCGTGTTCCTCTGGACCAGTCGACTGGGCCACACCTACCAGCACCGGCCACCAGCGATCATCGAACCACTACCCGACCCCATCCCCCACGACCAGGCCCCCTACCCACTCATAATCCCTCCTGACGACGGCTGGGAAGACACCCAGATCTGGGACGACCCTCCACCCGGACCCGAACCGGACCCACCGCCCGAACCCGATCCCCGCGCGGGCATCCCACCGTTCTGACCCACCGAGCCCTGGGATCAAAGGCTGGCGGCCACGAACTGGAGGCGGCCGGCTAGGTGCTCGTCGCAGTCTGGGGGCCGGGTGAGCCTTGCGACTCGATAATCTTCACGGCGACGTGCGCGAGCAGCCGATCGTCGGGATCGTCGAGGTCGAGGCCGGTGATCGCCTCGATGCGGGCAGCGCGGTAGGCGACGGTGTTGGTGTGCAGGTGCAGCATTCGGGCGGATCGCTTGTGGCTGCCGTGGTGGTGCAGGTACACCGACAGGGTGTGCACCAGATCCGTGCGGTGTTCCTCGTCGTAGTCCAGCAACGGCCCGAGCACATCACGGGCGAACCCCATCAACTGCTGCATGTCACCGATCGTGCACAGCAACCGGTAGATGCCCAGCTCGTCGTAGCGGACCGGGTGGCCGGCCCGACCCAGACGCAGCCCGAGGTCGATCGCCCGCTCGGCTTGGCGAACCCCGCGGGGGGCGAGTTCCGGGGAGTCCACCGGCTCGCTCACCCCGCAGGTGACGCCCGGACCCAGCTGGCACAGCGCCGTCAGCGCCTCGGCACTCGGGTCGCCGGGGACGATCACCACCAGCGCGCCGTCGCGCACCGCGGCGGCCGCACCGGGCAACACTGCCGCGATCCGCTGCGCCCAGCTCTCCGGTCCTGGCCACCCTGGCGGGCCCGCCGCTGCGTCCGACGGTGCCGGACGCAGCATCGCGATGCGCAGTGGTACGTCCTTGCCCAGCCCCAGCGACCGGGCCTTGCGCCGGGCGTCCTGGGCGTCCAGGAAATGACCCGAGACCAGCGCGTCGACCACGCTGCTGCGGTAGCGCAGATCCAGCTCGGCGCTGGTCTGCTCGTGCGCCAGGGTCAACGCGAACAGGGTGGCCGCATAGGTCACGGTGAGGAACTCAGCATCGTCGGGCTGCGCCTCGTATCCAGTGGCTGGGGACGCCTCATCGAGCACGAGCAGGTAACCCAGGCTGGTGTCGCGGACCACGACGGGGGCCACCAGGCAGGCCTCGTCGAGCAGCGACCCGGGGATCGCCGGGATCCGCAGCGGCCGCCGGGAGGCCTCCAGCGCACGGAGCAACCGGTCGACGCTGGGGTCCGCGCGGTTCCACCGCAGCCCCCGTGCTGAGTCGGGGCGGCCAGCCTGGGCCCGCAGCCGGAATGCGTTGTCCAGCAACACAATCCGCTTGCCGACCAGCCGGGCGAACACCTCGGTGAGCCGCACCGGATCGGCCCCTCCCAGCGCCGCGTCCGCCAGCTCGTCGCAGACCGCCATGGTCCGCCGGTAGATCGAATTCTGCCGGGACAGACCGCTGCGCGGGGTGTCGCCACCCCAGGCGGGTGCGGGCTCGGGTGTCCCCGGGCTGGTCATGGGCCGGCCCGCAGCGCCAGCAGAGCCCGCACCAGCTGCACCGCCTGCTCGTCCATCCCGCTGGGCACGTGCACCACGACACCGGAGACCAGGTGTCGAAGCTTCTCCACGGCGCCCACCGAGAGCTCGACGGTCTGCTCAGGGTGGTCCCGGTTGCGCCGGGCGGCGGCCAGGGCGGACAGCGGGATCGATGCCCCCGGTACCTCATAGGACAGCCGTTGCAGGGTCCGGATGTCTTCGAACGGGGCGAGCGTCGCGAGCACCGGCAGCGCCGCCCCGCGGGCCCGCAACGCTCCGAGCACCCGGATCGCCTCCTCGACGTCGTAGATCACGTCGGTGATCAGGAAGTGCGCCCCGGCACGAAGCTCGGCCTCGGCCTTGTCCAGCTCGGATCCGAGATCGCTGGCGGCGATGTGCAACGTGCCACCGATCACGAACCGGGTGCGTTCCGCGGTGGCGACACCCCGCCAGTCGATGCCCTCGTTGAGTGCTCCGAGCATGGCGACGAGCCCGACGGAATCGACGTCCCAGGGCGATCCGCCACCGGCGCTGGGATAGTCGCCGGCCACCCGCGGGCTGCCGGTGCGGCACACCACGATCCGCAGGCCGAGCGCGTGCGCGCCGAGCAGGTCGGCCTGCAGCGCAGCGAGGTTGCGGTCGGCGGCCTCCACCGGCAGCAGCACCTCGGTACCCACCCGCTGGCTGACCACCACAGCGGCGCCGACCGGGCTGATCCGAGCAGCTGGTGGCGGCGCTTCGATGATGGCCAGCACTCCCGCGCCAGCCGCCCGCAGCATCGTCGCCCGCTCGAGGAACTCCGGCACCTGCGGGCCATTCGGGGCCTGCAACCCGACGGCCACCACCAGCTCGCCCTCCCACGGCCAGCCAACGGACGACTGCGCCTCCGGCATGGGTGACGCGCCCCGCACGACGGCAGAGCCGGTCGCTGGTGGACGCGGGGCGGCGCGCTGGACCGGGGGCAGCGCGGCGACCGCCTGGGAGACCGCCCGCACGTGGGCGGGGGTCGTCCCGCAGCAGCCACCCAGCAGGGTGGCCCCAGCGGCCACGAACCGCGGCGCGGCCTCGGCGAAATACGCCGCGTTACGGGCGTAGCGGAGCTGGCTGCCGAGCCGGTGCGGCACGCCCGCGTTGGGCTGCACGGACACCGGCAGGTCGGTGCCGCGGGCCAGCTCACCGACCACATCCACCAGGACCGCGGGGCCGACCGTGCAGTTGGCGCCCAGCGCGGTGATCCGCAGGCCGGAGAGCACCGCGGCGGCCTCCGCGGGATCCTCCCCACGCAGCGTCCGGCCGTCGTCACCGAAGGTCAGTTGGGCCACCACCGGCAAGTCGCTGCACGACGTGGCGACCTCGACCGCCTGGACCAGGGACTCCAGATCGCCGAAGGTCTCCAGGATAAGAAGGTCGACCCAGTCGCACAGCGCCGCGATCTGCTCGCGCAAGGTCTGGGCCCGGGTGCTCGCGGGGACCCGGCGCACCGCTGGGGCGCTGACCGCCGGCCCGACCGACCCAGCGACCAGCACCGGGCGCCCAGCCTGCTGGGCTGCCTCCCGGGCCAGCCGGGCACCCGCGATGTTGATCTCGGAGACGCTGCCCTCCAGCCCCGCTGCGGCCAGTCGGAGCCGGTTCGCGCCGAAGGTGTTGGTCTGCAGGATCCGGGCACCCGCGCTGACATACGCCGCGTGCAGGTCACGGACCAGAGCCGGGCGCGACAGGTTGAGCTCAGCCAGCGAGCGATCCAGCGGTACCCCGGCCGCGTGCAGCATGGTGCCCATCGCACCATCGCAGACCACCACCTGGCCGGCGCGAAGCTCCTCGAGCACCGTGCGGGGTTCCCGTGCCTCCATCGCGTCGCCTCCTGGCCCTCATTGTCCTCCCGGGGCAACCACCCAGACCAGGATCAGAGACCGGATCAGTCGGCGGGTAGTTCGTAGATCAGTTCGTAACGGTCTGCAGCAAGCACCATGTCGTTGGTCTCCACGGGCGTGCCGTTGGTGTCGTAGGCGGTGCGCGTGATGGCGAGGACGGGGCAGCCGGGAGCGAGTTGGAGAACGCTGGACTCAACGTCGTTGGCGACTCGGCTGGTGACGCGTTCGACGAAGTGATCGAGCTGATGCCCCGCCTCTTCGAGCCGGGCGTAGATGCCACCGGGTCCGGTGTTCTCGCGTTCGATGGCGGTGCCCGCGGTGAGGGTGCGAGGTAGCCGGCTGCTAGCGAGCTGGACGGGCTGACCATCGGCGCTCATGACGCGCTCCCGCACCAGGATCTCGTCCCCTACCGCGATGTGCAGCTCAGCCGCGGCGCGCTCGTCGGCGGATTCACGGCGGACCGAGATTTGCACGTTCGGCGTCCAGCCGCCACCGATAGCGTCGGTGACGAAGGTGCCTCGTCCAGCGGAGCGCTCGCCCCGACTCAGTCTGTTCCGGGCGAGACGTTGGACAACCGGCGGCTCGCGAACAAACCAGCCGGCGCCACTACGGCCTACGACGAGCCCTTCGACGCGCAGCAGATCGATCGCGTTCTGCACGGTCTGCCGGGCCACCCCGTAGCGGGCCATCAGCACGCTGCCGCTGGGAAGTTGGTGGCCAGGGCCGTACTCGCCGCTGCGGATGGCCCGGCGAAGATCAGCGGCGATCCTGCGGGACGGGGCGAGCTCGGGCATCGGCGATCAGTGTATGACCACCAGCCTAGATAGATCGTTCCGGCGGTCAGCCTGGACACAGCTTACTAGGTAGGACACACTAGGTAGGTAGACGTTGGTACCGGACCGGCGTCACAAAGTCCGACCGCCCAGGAGGCGGCTCCCCCACCCTGGGCGGTCGGCATCCAACAAGCCCAGAGGGTCGCGGTGCTTTCACACCAAGATGTGCGGTTCTGCCGCAACGACGACCTGCCGTACTACTGCGGGTGGGCGATCACGGTCTCGCACCTCATCGCCTCCCGCGACTTCCCGACTGCGGGCTCGCCACGCCGAGCGTGGCGCGGCGAGATCGTCACAGTCGGTGGTCGATGATGCATGCTTCAACTCGCAACACGTGTCACGTGCCATATGTTCAGAGTTCGTTGAGAACTTGTGGGGGTTGAGTTATGACCTGCACTCTTGCCCAGTCACGCGACCCCGTGGTCCCTGGCGAGCTGGCACGGACTGATGACGTGATCGAGGTCGATGAGCTGCGGCTGCGCTGCGTGATCGGGATCAACCGCGAGGAGCGCCGCGACCGTCAGGACGTGGTGATCAGCCTTCGGATCGGGACCGATGCGCGTCCGGCGGTGGTGATCGATTGTAAGGATGCGGTGTGGAACTACCGCACGGCCACGAAGGCAATCATCGCCCATGTCGAGTCCTCGATGTATCTGACGGTGGAGAAGCTCACGTCGGAGATCGCTCGTATCGTCGTGGTCGATCATGCCGCACCGTGGGTTGAGGTGCGGGTGCACAAGCCAGGTGCGCTGCGATTCGCGGCCAGTGTCGGTGTGGTCATCCACCGACGTCCCGGTGACTTCCTGGGTACCCCGCAGACCCCGAGTGTGACGGTGCCTGCCCACGATCGGGAGAGTGGCCAGTGAGCCTGTCGGCGGCAGAGCGGCGGTTGCGCGTTGTTGCTGAGCACCACGCCCGTGATCTGGATGCCGCCCAAGCAGCAGCGCACGCGTTTCTGACCGCCTTGGGCGTTGATCTGGGGCAGCAAGCTTTGGCTGAGACGCCAGCGCGGATGGTGCGGGCGTATGCCGAGTTGCTCACTCCGCGCGAGTTCGACTTGACGACTTTCGACAACGATGAGGGATACGAGCAGTTGGTGCTGGTGCAAGGTATTCCGTTCCGGTCGTTGTGCGAGCACCACGCGCTGCCGTTCATCGGCACCGCCGATGTCGGCTACCTCCCCGGCAAGCGAATCATCGGATTGTCCAAGCTCGCCCGGGTGGTGGAGTTGTTCACCCACCGCGCGCAGGTGCAGGAGCGGATGACCAAGCAGGTCGCCGACTGGCTCGCCGAACACCTGGCCCCGAAAGGGGTGGGGGTGGTACTACGCGCCGAGCACCTGTGCATGACGTTACGCGGAGCGCAGGCCTCGGGCGCCACGACCGTGACCTCGGCCCTGCACGGGCTGCTGCTGAATGATGCCCGCGCCCGGCAGGAGTTCGTCACCCTCACCCATCCCACCCGCTGAACGCTGAGGAGAACGAGAATGCTCTCGATAGTGGAGATCGGTCGGGGTGAGTTCGGTTTCTCCGCCGCGCACGCCGGACTGCACGATGGCGAGTTCGAGCCTCTGCACGGTCACAGTTTTCAGGTCACCCTGCGGCTGTCCGGCACTCCTGCGGACAACGGCATGCTCATCGATTTCGGCGAGGTCAAGGCCGCGCTGCGCGAGGCGATAGCTCCGCTGCGCCGCCGCACGGTGATGCCTGGACGCGCCCCGGAGGTGCTGATCACGTCGGAGAGCAACACCCTGTCGATCGTCGCCGGTCGGAAGCGGTACGTTCTGCCCGCCGAAGATGTCGTCGTCCTACCGCTGGTCAACACCACCACCGAGGCCATCGCTGACTACTTGCTTGAGCGGGCGCTGCCGTACCTGCACGGCTATGGCCTGACCACCGTCGAGTTAGAGGTCTCCGAGGCCCCGGACACCTCGGCCACCGCACGCTTCGTCTTCATCTGACGTGATCACCATGAGCCGCACGGACGACAAGAACGCTGCGGTCCTCTTGTGCCACCGTGACCGCACCAAAGCGTTACTCGCATACGCGATCGAGTGGCGGATCACCGGCCACGGGCGGCCGCTCGACCGGGCCGGGGACGGCCCGTGGGATGTGTGGTGGGTCTGTTACCGCGCCCAGCGCACGGCCGCTGAGCTCGACCTGGACCCGCGCCACACCGCCGATCGCTGCGAAGTCTGCGCCATCGACGCCAGCAGGCTGGCCTTCCATACGCTGCCCGCGCACCCTGACGGGGCACTTCGAGAGGGGTGTACGTGCTTGCTGGATTGGGCACGAGCGATGCGGCGGCCCACTCCCGACATCATCTGGCCCGGGTGGCGGCTGACGGTGAGCATGGTCAAGCCCGGCAGCGACCCGGTGCCCGTGCGTGAGCTACTGGCTGAGAGTCACACCATCGTGGAGGAGATCCAGCGACGCCTCACCACGGCGGACGTGCGCCGGTTGTACCCCGACGCCTACGGGCGAGAGTATGTGGCCCGCCGTGACGACTACCTCACCTCGGCCCCGGTCACCGTGTTCATCCTTCTCGCATCACCCTCGGCGATCGGGAAGGCCAAGGACATCAAATCCGACATCCGTCGTCGCCTCGGTCACGGTGACGCGCTGCGTAACCACCTGCACATGCCCGACAGCCCCGGCGACGCCTTCGCCGACCTGGACCACCTGGCCGGCACCGAGACGTTCAGCCGACTCTACGAAAGGCATGAGGGTGACCGAGCAGCACAGCGTCTGGCTCGCTACCGGGCTCTACTGGAACAACCGAACCCCCGGCATCGGACTGGTTGATCTCAGCGGCACCGAACGCACTCACCCAGCCATGCCGGGAACCGCAGTGGGCTATCAACTCGGTGAGCACCGCTGCTGCATCGGCGTCTGGTTGGCGCAGCAGCAGCGGCGCCGACCATGCCCGTTCGTGCACCCGATCCCGCCAGGGACCACCGGAGCCCAGTGCGACCCATGCGCGGCATCTGATCCAGGCAGGATGCTCGCACATAACGCCAGCGTCGACGATGGGCGGGAGTACGCGCTCTATCTGGCCTGGTTTGGAGCTGGCCTGACGAAGGTCGGGTTGACCGCCACCGAACGCGGCACCGACCGGCTCGCCGAACAAGGCGCGCTAATCTTCACCTGGCTCGCCCGCGGTCGCCTGCCCGCCGTTCGCGCGGGTGAGCAACGCATCTCGGCCAGTGGGCTGGCGCCCGAGCGGCGCCAGCGACACGTCAAACTCGCCACCTGGTGGAAACTCCCAGACAAAACCCAACACCAAGACGACCTGCGGGCTGCTTACCAGGAGATCAGCGCGATCGTGCCGTGGCCTGCGGGGCTGGACCGCGAGGCATGCGCCGTGGTCGATCTGGTCGAACTGTTCGGCCTCGACGCGTTTCCCGATTCCTGCCAGGAGATCACCGCCCTGTCCAGCGGCGCGGTGCTCAGCGGAACCGTGCGCTGCGCCATCGGGCGCGACTTACTGCTCGACACCCCGGACGGGCCGCTACTGGCCGATACCCGGCTGCTGGCCGGATGGCCCCTACACCCCACCACCGCTGCTCCCACCGGTCTAAGCCTGCGTGTGTGCGACTACGCCCGCAGCGATGACGCCGATGTCCAGCCAGCTCTGTTCTGACAGCGCCGGCCGGTACCCGGTGCTGGTGCTGGAGGGAATGCCCGGCGCAGGCAAGACCACCGCCGCTACCGCCCTGGCCACCGAGAACCACACCGTCATCGGTGAGTACACCACGCCGACAGGGGACATCATCCCGATTGAGGCACACCCGGCCGTCGATGACGACGCCGGACACCAACACAACTGGCTACGCAAACACCACCAAGTCCAGGCCGCCCGCTGCAACGGCCCGGTGTTCTGCGACCGGGACTGGCTCTCCGCGCTGGCCTATGCCTACACCGTCACCGATGACGAAGAATTGCTCATCAGCAGGGCCGGCTGGGTGTCCGATCACCTCGATCGCGGGGACCTCGCCCTCGCCAACACCTACGTCGTGTTCTCACTTGACCCGACGATCAGCCTCCAGCGCCGCGCGGACCGGCTCACGCCCGGTCACCCGTGGAGCAGCCGATCCGGCCTGGTCCGCCTCGCCACGTTCTACAGCGACCCCGCCAAGTCCCTGGACCCCGTGCACCCAGATCTGGCTGCCCGCCTGCGCACCGCCACCTGGCACTCGCTACGTGACTGCACACTCGACCGCACCGTCCGGTTCCTCCGCGATCTGGCCGATCAGCCATGACCAGACCGCAGCGACCGACCGTGGTGGTGGCCCTACACGATGGGTTCTACGGCTGCGGTACCGGCGCCGGCCGCTCCAACCGTGCACTCCTGACGACCCTCATCGGTCTGCTCCCCACCGAGGTACGGCTTATCGTGCTCCCGGTCCGACTCGACGCCACCAGTCCCGAATACGACCCGACCTGGCACGCCGAGACCACGACGCTGCTCGCGCACGTCGATGCGGCGGTGCATCCGGTGGACAACGGCACAGCAGGTCAGGTCCGATTCGGTGGCCTGGACTGCTTCCGGCGCCTCGTCCGCCACACCGCCGACACCCTCACCCACTACGTGCTTCCGGACGCCGACCCCGTGCTGATCCTGGCACTGGACGCCCCATTCCTCGGACTCGCGCCGCTCTTGCCGACCCATGCCGTGCCGAGTCTGGTGCTGGTGCCGCGTTCCACCGCACGCATCCACTCCCCGACCGACCAGGACCGAATCGCCTGGGAATCCCACGGCCTGCGCACCGCCACCGAGCACGGCGGGCGGATCGCCGCGATCTCCGACTACATGCGCGCCCACCTGAAGGTCAGCTACCAGGTGCCCGGCCACGCCCTGGCCGAACTACCCAACGGCCTGAGCCCAGTCGACTGGCAGCTCACCGCACCCGACGACGGGATACTGCCAGCGCCGGCGCGGGACGAATTCCTGCTCGCGATGGGCCGCGCCCAGCCCTACAAGGGCTTCGACGCCCTCGCCCTCCTGCACCGGCAGGATGTGGCACTACCGCATCTGGTGCTGGCCGCCGTCACCGACCAGCCGGAACCGTCCACCTACCAGCAGCATCTCGCCAAGAAGATCACCACACTCCGAGTGAATGCCACGTTGCTGACCCGGTTCCACCCCGACATCCGCCGTTTGCTCGTACACTCAGCGTTACGCAGCGTCGTGGTGCCCTCCCGGGCCGAGCCGTTCGGCCGTGTCCCGATCGAGGCCTACGCGGCGGGAGCTACCCCGGTGATCGCCACCACCGCAGGGGGCCTAACCGAGCAAGTCATCGAGGGGCGCACCGGATTCACCGCTGCACCCGAAGATCCCGCCAGCTTGGCCGCCGCCCTGTGCCGCGCACTGGCCCTCTCTCCCGCGCAACGGCACCGGGTCCGCGAGGAAGCTGGGCGGTTCGCCGCCAGCCGCTACGACTATCCCCGTGCCGTCAGGTCGTTCCTGAAGCAGGTTGCTCCGTGGCTTGATCGGAAGCCTGGGCAGTAGTCAGTCCACATAGGAGGCAGCCAGTGCCGGAGACTCCGCCGGCACACCCCACCGCTCCTCCGCGATCCGCGCTGCCGCCTGTGCCTGCGCGAGACCGGACGGCCCCCACCCCAGCAGGCTCGGGGCCTCGGCAACCGAGGTCATCAACCGCCGAAACAACCGACCACCGTCAGGGTCGGGATGACGCGGACGGAACTCGCCGATCCTGCCCACCGTCCGCACCAACGCCTGCACACGGCCCGCACGCTGCACCTGCTCGTAGCCGAGATAGACCACATCGGTGACCGTGACCTGGGATTCCTCCATCGCCTCCCGAACCACCGTGGCCGCCAGATCAGCGTCAATCGGCTCCGGTGAGCCGCCCGGCAGATTGAACCGGCCCCCTGTGTCCTGCACCAACAACCGACCCGCGTCATCCACCAGCCAGCCGTACACCTGAACCACCGGCACCCCCTGCGGGACCGGTCTCGGACACCACAAGAAATCGACATCGGCAGTCTGCGTCATGATCACAGACTGTAACCACCCTTGCCTGCTACACCAGCACGCCACGCCGTCCCCACCGACCACGTCGCGGAAACAGATCTACGCACTGCTTCGGCACTGTTCTGTGCAGACATGCTGACCGCGCTCAAGCAGGCGTGCCGGGTGCCGATCGCCCCGTTCTCGGTGTCCGGCGAATACCTGAGGCTCCGGTCAGAAGACGACTCTCGGCTGCTCGTCGAGCTGTTCACCATGCTCAAACGGTCCGGGGCGGATCAGATCATTACCTATGCCGCCACCGATATCGCCCGCAGCCTCCGTTAGACCGTTACCCGGATCTGTCGCAGGATCGTCTCTGCGCCCTGCTCCAGCATCGCGCGGGCAAGTGTCTCCCCCAGCAGCCGGGCGTCAGCACCGGTCGCGGAGGCGGACACACACTGTGACCCATCCAGCGAAGTGACCTGCGCCGTCAGCTTCAGCCCGTCCCCGGCCGGCACCGCATACGCGCCTACTGGCACGGAGCAGCCACCGTGCAACTCGGCCAGCAACGCCCGCTCAGCGAGCACGGCCGCGTCCGTGGTGGGGTCGCCGTAGGAGTTCAGCATCTCCCACAGCTCAGTGTCAGCCGCACGCAGCTGAATGCCCATGGCCCCCTGCCCCGGGGACGGGGGGAAATCATCAAGCGAGAGTAGCTCGGTGATGCTGTCCTCCAGCCCGAGGCGCCGCAGGCCGGCCGCTGCCAAGACGACCGCGTCTATTCCGGTCTTCAGCTTCGCGAGCCTCGGCGGCACGTTTCCCCGAATAGGGACCATAGTGAGGTCCGGGCGAAGCGCCTTCAACTGTGCGACCCGCCTCGGCGACCCGGTGCCCACCCGAGCACCGCGCCGGAGCCCGGCAAGCGTCGAACCGCACAGCGCGTCATGAATGTCCTCCCGCGGCGGCGTCACCGCAAGCACCAAACCCGCAGGCATCGCGGTCGGCAGATCCTTCAGGCTGTGCACCGCGACGTCGATCCGGCCTTCCAGCAGCTCCTGCCCCAGCTGGTTGGAGAACGCGCCGCTCCCAGTTCCGCTCACGCCGCTGACCTCGCGCAGCGAGCTCTTGCGGTCCCGGTCCCCGTCCGTCATCACCACCCGGTTCGTGAACTTCACCACCGGACACGGACCGCCCAACCGGGCCAGGAACTCAGCCACCATCGCCTGCGCGAGACGGCTGCCACGGGCTCCCACGACCACGGTTTCCATGCTCGAAGGCTACTGGGTGGGCCGAGGTGGACACGCGCCGAGCGGCGCGCGTTGCTTGTCGCGGAGAAGTTGCCCGCTAGCGCCGTGCTACGAGGTGGCGATGCCGTGGTGATTGAGTAGGAGGATGCCGAGTTCCCGGGCCCGCGCGGCCGCGTAAATGTCACCCTCGGCTGCGGCGACGATCGACCCCTTCATCAAGATGTGCCACTGGCGGGCGAACGAATCGGGGTCGGCCACCCCCGCCTCGGTCGCGAGCTCGCACACATAACTGCGAATGTTCGCCAAGTGTTTGACACTTGCCTGCCGGACCGGACTGTCCCGGTCGGTCACCTCGAGCAGCGTGGTCACGAAGGAGCAGCCTTCGAAGTCCGGCCGCGCGAACCACTCGCCGAAGATCTCGAAGATGGCCAGCAGGCGCTGTACCGGGGTGTCACCTCGCCGCCGCGATTCGGCCTGCACCCAGCCGTGGGTCCAGAGCGCCTCACGGCGCTCGAGGAAGGCAATGATGAGAGCATCCTTCGATGCGAAGTTCCGGTACAGGGTCATCTTCGCAACGCCCGCTTCACCGATCACCGCGTCCACCCCGACGGTGCGGGTGCCCTGGCGGCTGAACAGATCATAAGCCGCTCGCATCACCCGCTCGCGGCCACTCTCGTGTTCCGCACCGTCGACAACGGCGACAACGACGTCGGCGGCGGCGGCAGGCTTCTCGGCTTTCTGGGGCACGGTTACCAACCCTGTGGTGGACAATTAACCGATTCTACCCGTCCCCGGGCTCGCGGACCGGCCAGCACGAGGAGGTACCCGGGTGGCCACTGACCAGAGGTCGCGGCAGGTGATCGAGGTTCGGTCGGCCGTTGCGGCGGACCTGCCGGCCGTGCACCGGATCGTCAGCGCGGCCTACGCCGAGTTCGAACCGTGGCTGACCCCGCAGAATTGGGCCCGGATGACCAGCAACATCGCCAAGGTCGTCGAGCCCGGCGCTCCGGGCCGGCTGCGGGTCGCGCAGCTCGGCGACCAGTTGGCTGGCACGGTCACCTACCTCCCGCCCGGTCCCAAGGACTACCAGCGGGTGCCGCCGGAGTGGGCGGTCATCCGGGTGCTCGCGGTCGACCCGGCGCTACGCGGCCGCGGGGTCGCGCGCGCCCTCACCGCGGACTGCCTGGCCCTGGCCCGGGCGGATCACGCACCCATGGTGGGCCTGCACACCGCGGAGATGATGGTGGCCGCACGGGCACTGTACGAGAGCGCCAGCTTCGTCCGGCACCGGGAGTTCACGCACCTGGACCTGTGCTTCTGCATCTACATGCGGCAGGTCTAGCGTGTGACTGTACTTGTCAGGTGTGTGGGTCGTGGCAATGCTGGTCCTCATGGAGATCGCCACGACACGCCGCCAGATCAGCGCCGAGTCCGACTGGTACCAGCCCTACGCGATCTCGCTGGGCATCCGGGTCGGCAACCTTGTGTTCGTCTCGGGCCAGGCTGCGGTCAACGAGCTCGGCCACACTGTCGGCGGGGACGACTTCGACGCGCAGGCCCGGCAGGCCTTCGCCAACCTGGCCACGGTGCTGCGCAACGCCGGCTCGGGACTCGAACACGTCGTCAAGGTAACGATTTTCGTGACGGACATGGCCGTCATCGATCACGTCATCACACTCCGCCGCGAGTACTTCACGCCGCCCTATCCCGCAGACACGATCGCCCAAGTCGCGTCCTTGGCGCGGCCCGAGTGGCAGATCGAGATCGAGGCGATCGCCGTCGTTCCCGATCCCGTGTGACTTCCCGCCCTGGCCGGTGGTCCTCCTGCCAGCAGCCGGCCGATGCGTAGGCTGCCGCCATGAGTAGGCGCCCATGAGTAGGCGCACTGAGGGACCGCTCCGCGTCGTCGTCGTGGATGACCACCAGATGGTGCTCGATGGACTGCGGGCGATGCTGGCTGCCTACTCCGACCGGGTCGAGATCGTCGGTGAGGCCACCGAACCAGAGCTCGCGATGAAGATCATCACCGAGCATGAGCCCGACATCACGTTGCTCGACGTGCGGTTACGCGGCTCCAGCGGGTTGGACCTGTGCGCGCAGATCCGCAAACGGCAACCCGGCTGCAAGGTCGTGTTCCTGACCGTCTACGACGACGAGCAGTACCTCTACCAGGCGCTGCGGCTCGGCGCCGCCGGGTTCCTGCTCAAACGGGTGCGCGGCGCGGAACTGGTGGATCACCTGCAGCGGATCCGGCTGGGCGAGATCCTGATCGATCCCAGCCTGGCCGCGAAGGTCGCGATGTCGGTGGCTCATCTGCGCGGTGGGGAGTTCTGGCCGGGTGCCCATCTGGGCCTGACCCAGCGCGAGAGCGAGGTGCTCGCGCTCATGGTGGCCGGGCTGTCCAACCGCGCCATCGCCGGGCGGCTCACCGTCAGCGAGGAGACCGTCAAGACCCACGCCCGCGGGATCTATCGCAAGCTGGACGTCCCGGACCGCTCCGGCGCGGTCGCCGCGGCGCTGCGGGAGGGAGTGTTCCAGTGATCCGCTCGCGGCTGGGCCTGGCCGACGCCGATTCTGACGCCCAGCTGCTGCACCGGGTGATCGAGATCCTGTCGGCGGGTCTCGACCTCGACGTGGTCGTCCAGCGAGTGGCCGACCTGATCACCGAGACCACCTCTACCGACGTCTGCTTCGTGCACCTGCTGGACAAGTCGCGTGGGCGCCTGCAGCTACGCGGCGCCACACCCCCCTTCGATCAGTTCGCCCGGCGGATCGAGCTGCCGGTCGGTGACGGGGTGTCCGGGTGGGTCGCCGCACACTGCGAACCGGCGGTGATCACCGACAACAAGCGGGCAGATCCGCGCTACCTCTACATCCCCGAGCTGCGCGGGGAAGACTTCACCTCGATGGCCTCGGTGCCGATGATCACCCGACCCGGTGATCTCGTCGGTGTGCTCAACGTGCACACCCGCGACCGCCGCGAGTTCACCAAGGCCGACGTCGAACTGCTGGGCACGGTGGCGGGTCTGATGGCCGGGGCCATCGAGAACGCGAGCCTGCACAGCAAGCTCGCCGAGCGGGAGGAGGCAATGGAGCGGTTCGCCGAGCAGATCGTGCTGCTCGGTGAAACCGAGCGGCGGCGGCTCGCCGGCGAGATCCACGACGGGATCAGCCAGCGCATCGTCAGCCTGTCGTTCCACCTCTCGGCGGCGGCGGACGCGATCACCTCCGACCCGGCCGGTGCCGCCGAACAGATCGCCCGCGCCCAGGAGCTCGCCGCGGGAGCGCTGGATGAGACCCGGCACGCGATCGCTGGACTGCGCCCGCCCGTGCTGGACGACCTCGGGCTGGCCGCCAGCCTGGAGAGCCTCGCGCGGTCGACCCCGTTGCCCAACGTCCAGGTGAATACCGTGTCGACCAGCCTGCCCGAGCACGTCGAGACCGCGGTCTACCGGATCGCCCAAGAGGCGCTGCAGAACGTGCTGAAGCACGCCAGCGCTGCGCACGTTCACCTCCGGCTCTCGGTGGCCCCCAGCGCGGTGCTGCTCGAGATTTCCGACGATGGCACCGGCTTCGACCCCGCCACCGCGACCGAGCGGACCGGGCCGGTGGGTTATGGCCTGCA
>JBOHFU010000035.1:0-15303 GCA_050699675.1 Pseudonocardiaceae bacterium | reverse complement strand
CCCGCGCAGCCGTGCGATCGTGGCTCGCAGTTGGTCGATCTCCCGGTGGAGGAGATCGACTGCTTCCGCATCGGGCAGGCGGACGGTGCCCTGGGTCGCCAGCAGCGGGCATCCGCAGTGCGGACAGTTGAGCTCGTGCGGCATCTCACGCTCCTGACGACCATCATCGGTCCGGGGCTGCAGCGGCCCCTTTTGTGAGCAGGACCACACCCCACCAGTGAACGGGTGGACGCCGGGCGGAACAACCGGGTACCCACACGAAATCGCGAGCTGCTCGTTTGTGGCGATACCACAAACGCGGGTGCGCGCGGCCGGCCAGTAACCTGCGGGGAGGCACGAGGCCACGAAGGGTAACCCAAACATGGACGTCTTCCAGGTCCACCAGCAGCTGCTCGCGGACTACCAGGCGTTCACGGCAGGTTTCACCAAGATCCACGATCCTCAAATCCGGAAGCACGTCGACCAGCGCGTGGCCAACGGGGACCAATGGCCGGACGCCTACCTGTCGCTCAACCCCAACTTCGCCTCGGGCAGCTCGATCCGCGAGCTGGTCAAGCAGGGGATCCTGCACCCGGAGTGCGAACGGATCTTCCGAGTCGGCAAGGAAGAGGAGCCCCACGGAGCACCGGGTCAGGTTATCGATCTGCACCAGCACCAACGGGAGGCAGTCGAGATCGCCAGGGGCGGGGCGAGCTATGTGCTCACCACGGGAACGGGCTCAGGAAAGAGCCTGAGCTACATCGTGCCCATTGTGGACAGTGTGCTGCGGCAGCGTGCCGCGGGCAGCTACGAGCCCGGGGTCAAGGCGATCATCGTCTATCCGATGAACGCGCTGGCCAACAGCCAGCTGCACGAACTAGAGAAGTTCCTCAAGAACGGGTACCCCGACGGCGGCGAGCCCGTCACCTTCCGGCGCTACACCGGGCAGGATCGGGAGGCAGATCGAGCCGACATCCTCAACAACCCCCCGGACATCCTGCTCACCAACTACGTGATGCTGGAACTCCTCCTGACCAGACCCGAGGAACGGGACCGCCTCATCACCGCCGCGCACGGCCTGCGGTTTCTCGTACTGGACGAGCTGCACACCTACCGAGGCCGGCAGGGGGCTGACGTGGCGATGCTGGTGCGCCGGTTGCGCGACGCGTGCGCTGCGGAGCAGATGCAGTGCGTGGGCACGTCGGCCACGATGACCAGCGAGGGCAGCGAGGCCGATCGGCATCGTGCAGTGGCCAAGGTGGCCACGCGGCTATTCGGCACTCCCGTGGCGGCGCCGAATGTCATCGGGGAGACGTTGCAGCGGGCCACCAAGGGCGATCCCGACGACATCGCGGCGCTCACGTCGCGGGTCCGTTCCGGCACGGCGGGTCGAGGCTACGAGGAGCTTGTTGTCGACCCGCTGGCCGCGTGGGTGGAAGCGCAGTTCGGAGTCGTCCGCCGACTGGAAGACAGCCGCTTGATTCGGCCACTCCGCCCGTCCACTCTCCCGGAGGCCGCCCACCGACTCGCGGAACTCACCGGTGAGACGGCAGACGCGTGCTCCGCGGCGATCCAGATCACGCTGCGAGCGGGGGCGGACATGCTCGATCCGCGGACCCGACGTCCGGTATTCGCATTCCGGCTTCACCAGTTCCTGTCCAAGGGAGACAACGTCTACCTGAGCCTCGAGCCAGAACCGCGCCGGTACATCACCAGCCGGTATCAGACTGTCGTTCCCGATCCCCAGCTCGAAACACACAAGATCCTCGTGCCCGCCACATTCTGCCGGCAGTGTGGGCAGGAGTACCTGGCTGTCAGCCGCGTCGACGAGGCCGGGACCCGCCGCTACACATCACGTCAAGACGCCGACGCCAGCGGTGGCGACTCGGTGAACGGCTACCTGTTCATCAGCTCCGAGGTGCCGTGGCCGGGCTCACTCGATGTCGCTATCAGCGAGCAGCGGGTTCCGGACTCCTGGCTGGTCACCGGCCGCCACGGAGACGTGACCGTGGCGAGCCGCTGGCTCAAAAGGCTGCCCGAGGTGATCCGCGTTGATACCGACGGGGTGGAGGTGGACGAGCCGGCGGGCACGCTAGCTGCCTATGTTCCCACTCCATTCAGCTTCTGCCTGCGCTGCCGGGTGTCCTACGAGCAGCGGGGCAATGACTTCGCCAAACTGGCGTCGCTCGCGGCCGAGGGGCGAAGCTCAGCGACATCCGTCGTCAGCGCGAGTGTGGTCCGCAGCCTGCGTCAACAGCCTGACCTGGAAGACGACGCACGAAAGCTGCTCGCGTTCGCGGACAACCGCCAGGACGCGAGCCTGCAAGCCGGACATTTCAATGACTTCATCCAGGTCACTCAGCTCCGCGGTGCCCTGTACCGCGCTCTTGTGGCCCAGCCCGACGGGCCCAGCCAGGATGGGCTCAGCCACGAGGTAATCGAGCAACGCGTGACGGACGCGCTGGGCGTAGCACTGCCCGACTTCGCGCAGAACCCCGAAGCCAGATTCAGCGTGGAGCGTAAGGCCTGGCAGGCCCTGCGAGCAGTCGTAGGATACCGCCTCTACCTGGATCTGGAGCGGGGTTGGCGGATCACCATGCCCAACCTCGAGCAGACTGGCCTACTCCGGATCGACTATCTTGACCTAACCGATATCGCGGCCGACGAGTCATTGTGGCAAGACCGCCATTTCGCGCTCCGGGACGACGCACCCGATCACCGCGAGGAACTCATGCAGCTACTGCTGCACGAGATGCGACGCGCGATGACCATCGACGTCGATTGCTTCACCGATGTTGGTTTCGAACAGCTGAAGAAGCTGAGTGACCAGCACCTGCGGGAACCGTGGGGGTTGTCGGAACGCGAGCAGCGACCACGGACGGGCATGGCTTTCGCCCGGTCCGGGGGGAAGGGCAGCGCTCGAGAACATCTCTACCTGAGCGGGTACGGCGCCTACGGGCGGTTCCTGCTGCGCGAGGGCCAGTTCTCCACAAGCAAGAGCAAGCTGACACGGGACGACAGCCAGAAGATCATCAGCGATCTGCTCCGGATCATGGAGCGATGCGGTTTACTCACCATCGCCCGCCCCGCTGAGGAGGGCGGAGCACCGGGTTATCAGCTCAAGGCATCCTCTATCGTCTGGCGTCCGGGCGACGGTAAGGCCGGCGCGGAAGATCCGGTGCGCATAGAGATCGCCTCGGAACTCGGTCCTAGGATCAACCCGTTCTTCCAGCGGCTCTACACCGATGTCGCCGCGACGCTGGCCGGCCTGCACTCGCGGGAGCACACCGCGCAGGTGGCCAACGAGGACCGGATCCGCCGCGAGGAGGAGTTCCGGAAAGGCACCCTGCCGGTGCTGTACTGCTCGCCGACGATGGAACTGGGCATCGATATTGCGAGCCTCAATGCCGTCGCGTTGCGCAATGTCCCCCCCACCCCCGCCAATTACGCTCAGCGGGCCGGTCGCGCCGGGCGCTCCGGGCAACCCGCTCTGGTCGTGACCTATTGCGCCACGGGCAACGCACACGACCAGTACTACTTCCGCCACCGCGACCAAATGGTCGGCGGATCGGTCACCGCGCCACGTCTCGATTTGACTAATGAGGATCTGCTCCGCTCGCACCTGCACGCGCTGTGGTTGGCGGAGACCGATATCGCGCTGGACCGGTCCGTGGCCAAAATCCTCGACGTGTCGGCGGAGAACTACCCCCTCAACGCCGCTATCCAGCGGCACAGCAACGACCCCGGGGCACGGGAACGGGCCGCGCACCGCGCCCGCCGGGTGCTGGCCGAGCTCGACGAAGAGCTCGACGACACGTCGTGGTGGCACGACGAGTGGATCACCCGCGTGGTCGAGGACGCGCCGCAGGAATTCGACCGGTCGTTTCACCGCTGGCGCGAGCTGTATCGCGCTGCCTGGGAGGAGCAGGCCGAGCAGAACCGGATCATTCTCGACCACTCCGGGAATCAGAAGACCCGCGACGTCGCCACCAGACGCCGCCGCGAGGCCGAGAACCAGCTGCGCCTGCTGCGCAATGAGGACACCGACGACCTGCAGACGGACTTCTACTCCTACCGCTACCTCGCCTCCGAAGGCTTCTTGCCGGGCTATTCGTTCCCCCGCCTGCCGTTGCGCGCCTACGTTCCGGGCCGTCGCGGCGTTCCCAGGGACGCAGAGTTCATCCACCGACCCCGGTTCATCGCGATCAACGAGTTCGGGCCAGGCGCGTTGATCTACCACGAAGGGTTGCGCTACCAGGTAAACCAGGTGCAGCTCACCCCCGGCGAGCAGGGCGGCAGCGGTCTGGACACCAACGCAGCTCGGCGCTGCGTTGCCTGCGGATACCTGCATGGCCAGGAGGTGGGCATCGACGTCTGCGAGTCATGCGACGGCCGGCTCGGTCGCACGATGCACCGCTTGCTGCGGCTGCAGACCGTCAAGGCCGCTCGGCGCGACCGCATCTCCTCCGACGAGGAGGAGCGCCGCCGGGCGGGATTCGATCTGGTGACCTCGTACCGCTTCAACGATCACGGAGCCCGGCCAGGCCGGATCGACGCGACGGTCGGCTCCAGGCAGGGACCGGTGCTGCAGCTTCGCTACGGCGATACGGCCACCGTTCGGGTCACCAATCTGGGTCGGCGGCGTCGCAAAGCGTCCGGGGACAGTGAGGGGTACTGGATCAATGTTCAGACCGGCTACTGGCTGTCGGAGCGTCAGGCCCTTGACGCCACCCCCGACACGACGGAACTCGAGGACGCCGGTGGCGTGCAGCGCAAGCAGAAGGTCATCCCCTATGTCGAGGACCGCCGCAACATTCTGATCACCCGGTTCGCCCGCGGGCCGGTCGACGAGCAGACCGCGCTCAGCGTCATGCATGCGCTGGAACGTGGGATCGAGGCGGAGTTCCAGCTGGAGGACAGCGAGCTGTCCTGCGAGCTCTTGCCCGACGATGGGCAGCTCGGCCGGGCGCTGTTCATCGAGAGCGCCGAGGGTGGCGCCGGTGTGCTGCGCCGCCTGGTCGATGCGCAGGAGAACGGCCTGGCCCGGGCCGCTCGCCGAGCGCTGGAGATCTGCCACTTCGACCCGGACACCGGCGAGGACCGGGGCGGCATCCTGGACCGGACGGGAGAGCGCTGCGCCCGCGCCTGCTACGACTGCCTACTGTCCTACCGCAACCAAGGCAACCACCTGCTGATCGATCGGCACCTGGCCCGGGACCTGCTGCTGGCCTGCGCCACCGGCCAGACCACGCGCAACGGTCCGCACTACAGCGCTGAAGTCGCCTGGGACGTCGTCGACCTCGTGCCCGACGGCCCCTGCGCCGGCTTCGTGCGGTGGCTGGAGGAAATGGAGTACCGCTGCCCGGACGAGATTGATGTCGAGCTGTCCGACGTCGGCGCCCGGCCCGATCTGGTCTACCGCACCCCGACCGGACCCGTCGGAGTCTTCGTGGACGGTCCGGACAATACTGACGAGCCCGGCCGCGACGAGGACGCCGCAGATGATCTTCGCGATGCGGGCTGGAGCGTAATACGGATCCCGTACGGCGCGACATACTCGAAGATCGCTCAGAAGTACCCGAGCGTGTTCGGGATCAGTCGAAGGGTCGGCCGGTGAGTCAGTTCGCCCCAGAATCATTGGCCGCCGGATCACTGGTGCAGGCGCGCGGTCGCGAGTGGGTGGTGCTACCCGATTCAGACCCCGAGTTGCTCGTGGTGCGCCCGCTCGGCGGCGGGGACGACGAGATCGCCGGCATCCTCACCGGAATCGAGGAAGTCACCCAGGCCGAGTTCCCACCCCCGCACGCACAGGACTCCGGGAACGCGGTGAGCGCCGGGCTGCTCCGCACCGCCCTTCAGATCGGCTTCCGCAGCACTGCCGGACCGTTCCGGTCGTTGGCTGGTCTCGCGGTGGAGCCGCGGCCCTACCAGCTGGTGCCGCTGCTCATGGCACTGCGCCAGGAGACGGTGCGGCTGCTGATCGCCGACGACGTCGGCATCGGCAAGACGATCGAGGCCTCGCTCATCGCCACCGAGCTGCTGGCGCAGGGCAGCGCGAGCAGGCTCGCCGTGCTCTGCAGCCCGGCGCTGGCCGAGCAGTGGCAGGCCGAGCTGGCCAGCAAGTTCCGGATCGACGCGGAACTGGTGCTCGCCAGCACCGTCAAGAAACTGGAGCGCGGGCTGTTCGACGATGAGTGGATCTTCGACCGGTACCCATACACCGTCGTCTCGACCGACTTCATCAAGTCCCCGAGGCACCGCGACATGTTCATTCAGGGCTGCCCCGACCTGGTCATCGTCGACGAGGCACATGGCTGCGTTGCTGATGGGTCGAGCAGCCGCGACCGTACGCTGCGCTATGACCTGATGCGAAGGCTCGCCGCGGACACCCGGCGGCACCTGTTGCTGGTCACGGCCACCCCGCACAGCGGCAAGGAGGAGGGTTTCCGCAACCTGGTCGGCCTGCTCGATCCCGAACTGGCCGACCTCGACCTCTCTGAAGCAAAGGGGCGTGAGCGGCTTGCGCGGCACATGGTGCAGCGCCGACGCAGCCACATCCGCAAGTTTCTGGAGCAGGAGACCGCCTTCCCGTCCGACCGGCTGACCCAGGAGCAGCGCTACTACCTCACCGACGACTACCGCAAGCTCTTCGACTCGGTGCTGTCTTATGCGCGGGAGACCGTGCGGGACAGCTCCGGCGGGCCGCTGCGGCAACGGGTGCGGTACTGGTCGGCGCTCGCGCTGCTGCGGGCACTCGCGTCATCCCCGAAAGCCGCTGCGGCCACGCTGCGTACCCGCGCGAAGAATGTCGACGCCCAGACCGTGGAGGAAGCCGACACCCTCGGCCGTGCCACGGTGCTAGACCTCGCGGAGGCCGAGGCCGCTGAGGCGCTCGACGTCGTGCCCGGTGCCGACGACGCCCCCGAAGGCGCCAGCCCGGAGCGGCGCCGGTTGCTGGAGTTGGCCCGGCGCGCTGACAAGCTCGCGGGCGAGCCGGACGCCAAGCTGGCGATGCTGGACAGCGTCGTGCAGGGGCTGCTGGCCGAGGGGGACGACCCGGTGGTCTTCTGCCGGTTCATCGACACCGCGGAGTACCTCGCCGAGCGCCTGCGGCTGTCGCTGGGCCGCAGCGCCACCGTCGAATGCGTGACCGGCGCCCTGCCGCCCGCCGATCGGGAGGCCCGGATCGCCGAGCTCACCGACACCGACGGCCGGCATGTGCTGATCGCCACCGACTGCCTGTCCGAAGGGGTCAACCTGCAGCAGTACTTCCAGGCCGTGGTGCACTATGACCTGGCCTGGAACCCGACCCGCCACGAGCAGCGCGAAGGCCGGGTGGACCGCTTCGGGCAACCACGCGACGTGGTGCGCGCCGTGACGATCATCGGAGCGGACAACCAGATCGATGAGATCGTCATGCGGGTGCTGCTGCGCAAGCACGAGGCGATCCGCAAGCAGCTCGGTATCAGCGTGCCGGTGCCGGACTCGGCCAACTATGTGGTCGAGGCGGTGCTGGAGGAGCTGCTGGTCACCAAGGCGCAGGCCGATCAGCCGGTGCTGGAGGGGATGGATGAGCTGATCCGGACCCGGCGCGCCGACCTGCACCGGGAGTGGGACAGCTACGCGGAACGGGAGAACGCCGCGCTCACCAAGTTCGCCCAGACCGGGATCAAGCCGGACGAGGTGGCCCGCGAGCTGGTCGAGATCCGCGCCAGTCTGGGCACCGGACCGCAGATCGAGGAGTTCTCCCGGGAGGCCCTGGACGCGCTCGGCGCGTCGCTGGCCGACCGCGCAGGCGGCTTCGAGGCCGTGACCGCCACACTGCCGCACGCGCTGCGTGGCGCGCTGCCGCCGGGACATGCCCAGCCGCTGCCGTTTCACCGTGAGCTGCCGGTGCCTCGCCGGCACGCCCACCTGGACCGCACCGACCCGAGTGTCCGAGCCGTCGCCCGGTACGTGCTGGAGAGTGCACTCGACCCCAAGACGCCCGGCCCACGCCCGGCCCGGCGATGCGGAGTACTGCGGACCGGCGCGGTGGCCCGGCGCACCACGCTGCTGCTGGTGCGGTTCCGCCTGCACCTGACCCTGCCGGGCCGGGAGGGTCCACGTCCGATGGTTGCCGAGGAGGCTCGGGTGCTCGCCTACCGCGGCCGCCCCAACGACCCTTCCTGGCTCGGCCAGGACGAGGTGGAAGTGCTGCTGGCCGCGGAGCCGACCGGCAACGTGGCCCCGGAGCTGGCCCGCGACGACCTGGAACGGGTCATCGAGGCGCTCAAGGCGTTGCAGCCGCATATTGACGATGAAGCGGACGCGATGGCGCAGCGGCTGCGGGAATCCCATGTGCGGGTGCGGGAAGCCACCAGGCGCAGCGGCGCCAGCAAGATCACAGTTGAGGCGCACCGGCCGTCCGATGTGCTCGGCGTCTACCTCTACCTGCCTGCGGTCACTGGAGGTGCCCGGTGAGCCGCTCACCCTTCCCGGCGCTGCGGGTCGCGGGTGGGCTGCTGCCTGCCGATCTGTTCGGCCGGGTGCTGGCGGGAAAGGACCTACCCGGCTGGAGTCCGGCAGAGTACCGGCTGGCGCCGCACGAGAATGTTCGCCAGGCCGCCACCCGAGTCTTCGACTACCTCGGCGGGGCCTGGCTGGCCTTCACCCGGGAACGCACCAAGGCGCAGGCCGAGGGCCGCCCGCTCACCAACATCACCCGTGCCCGCTGGCTGCTCACCGTGTTCGACGCCCTGGGTTACGGGCTGCTGTCCACCAGCCCGACCGGGGGGCTGGTGGTCGAGGACCGGGCGTTTCCGGTCAGCCATGTCTGGGAGCACGTGCCGATCCACCTGCTCGGCTGGGGGGTGGATCTGGACCGGCGCACCAAGGGCGTCGCAGGTGCTGCAGAGGCCGCCCCGCAGTCGATGGTGCAAGAGCTGCTCAACTGCAGTGAGCAGTACCTGTGGGCGGTCGTGTCCAACGGGGGCACGCTGCGGCTCCTGCGGGACTCCCGGTCGTTGGCCGGGTCCGCCTACGTGGAGTTCGACCTGGAGCTGATCTTCTCCGAGCAGCTGTTCCCCGACTTCATGCTGCTGTTCCGGTTGGTGCACGCCTCCCGGCTGGCTGTGCCGCCGGAGGCGCCGCCGGCGTCGTGCTGGTTGGAGCAATGGCGCCTCGATGCCCTCAAGCAGGGTGAGCGTGCCCTGGAGCGGCTGCGCGCCGGTGTCGCGCAGGCCATCACCACCCTGGGCACCGGGTTCCTGCGTCACCCCGCGAACGGGGAGCTGCGTGATCGGCTCGCTGCCGGCACCCTGGCCGGGGACGACTACAAGCGCGCCGTGCTGCGCCTGGTGTACCGGTTGCTGTTCTGGTTCGTCGCGGAGGACCGGGACGTGCTGCTGGATCCGGACGCGCCCAGCGCAGCGCGGGCCCGGTACGGGCGGTTCTTCTCCGCCCAGCGGCTCCGGGACCGGGCCCGGCGCGGGAGCATCGACCACCACGAGGACCTGTGGGAGGCCGTCCGGCTGGTTCTGGTCAGCCTGGGCACCGAGCAGGGCCGCCCGGAACTCGCCGTGCCGGGCATCGGGGGCCTGTTCGAGCGTCTCACCCGCGACGAGGACGGCCAGCCGATCGAGCCGACGCGACCGGATGCGCTCGACGAGCCGCTGGAGGGACTGCCGCTCACCAACGAGGCGCTGATCACCGCGGTGCGCCAGCTGGCGATCGTCGAGTCGGACACCCAGCGCCGGCCGGTCGACTTCCGCAACCTCGACTCCGAGGAGCTCGGCAGCGTCTACGAGTCACTGCTGGAGCTGCACCCCAGCTACGACCCGCTGGAGCAGACCTTCACGCTCGTGGCCGCTGCGGGTAATGAGCGCAAGGAGACCGGCTCGTACTACACGCCGACGTCGCTGACCGAGGCACTGCTGGACAGCGCGCTGGATCCGGTGCTGAACGAGGCCGCTCGGACCCCCGGTGATACCGAGGCGAAGGTCTCCGCGCTGCTGGGCGTTACCGCCTGCGATCCGGCCTGCGGGTCCGGGCATTTCCTGGTGGCGGCGGCGCGGCGGATCGCCCGCCGGGTCGCGCAGCTGCGCAGCGGGGAGAACGAACCCTCGCCGGACCTGGTTCGCTCGGCGATGCGCGAGGTGGTCAGCCGGTGCATCCACGGCGTGGACATCAACGAGATGGCCGCCGAGCTGGCCAAGGTCTCCCTGTGGTTGGAGTCCGTTGAGCCTGGCAAGCCGCTGGCGTTCCTGGACGCCAATATCCGGGTGGGCAACTCCCTGCTCGGCACCACCCCGGCGCTGATCGCCGCCGGTATCCCGGACGAGGCCTTCGCCCCGATCGAGGGTGACGACCGCGCCGCCGCCAGGACCATCCGGGAGCAGAACGCCCAGGAACGCGCCGGGCAGTTCGACTTGTTCTCCAGCAGCGGGGTACAGCTGACGAACGATACGTTGGCGATTCAGACCCGCGAGGTGATGCACACCCTGCCCACTCGCCTCGGCGATGTCGTCGTGGCGCGCCGCCGCTTGCAGAGCCTGGACGCCGGGCGCTCCCGGCTACGGCGAGTGGCCGACGCCTGGTGTGGGGCGCTGGTGCAGGAGAAGGCCTCCGACAAGGTGCTCTCCGCGATCACCGAACGCGCGCTGAAATGGATCGCCACCGGACCGACCGGCCTTTATGAGGAATGGGTAGCCGAGCGCGTGGAGCGGTTGTCTGTCGAGTACCGATTCTTCCACTGGCAGGTCGAGTTCCCGCACATTTTCGCTGTTCCTCAGAGCGGAGATGTCGATGAGACGACGGGTTGGCGCGGCGGTTTCCACTGCGTCATCGGCAACCCACCCTGGGAACGGGTGAAGCTTCAGGATAAGGAGTTCTTCGCCACCCGGCGCCCGGAGATTGCCGAGGCTCGCACCGCCGCCATCCGGCAGAAGATGATCCTTAAACTGGCGGCCAGCGACGATGAGGTGGACAAGCAGCTCTGCGAGGACTACCGGGCAGCGCTGCGGCATTCTTACGGCTGGAGCCAGCTGCTCCGTGTCAGCGGCCGGTACCCGTTGACCGGGCGCGGGGACATCAACACCTACTCGGTGTTCGCCGAGACCGGCCGCACGATCGTGGCGCCCCGCGGCCGGGTCGGGATGGTGCTACCCACCGGAATCGCCACCGACGCCACCACCCAGCTCTTCTTCAAAGACCTCATCACCAGCCGCACCCTGGTCTCGCTCTACGACTTCGAGAACGAGGACAAGGTCTTTCCCGACGTACACCACTCATACCGGTTCTGTTTGTGGACCGCGGCGGGCCGTTCGGCGCAGCAGGACCGGATCGATCTGGCCTTCCGGCTCCGACAGGTGCCGGACATCACCGATCGGCGGTTCACCCTCAGCCCCAAGGACATCACGCTGCTCAACCCGAACACCGGAACCTGCCCGGTATTCGACTACCGCCGCAACGCCGAGATCACCATCGCCATTTACCGGCAGGTCCCCGTGCTCTGGGGAGCGGGACCCGACGGCAACCCGTGGAAGCTCTCCTTCCAGGCGATGCTGCACATGGCCAATGATTCCGGGAAATTCCACCAACGGGATTCGCTGGAATCGGATGGGTGGACGCTGGAGGGAAACGTGTTCACACGCGACGGCAAGCGGATGCTGCCGCTGGTCGAGGCGAAGATGGTGCATCATTTCGATGACCGTTTCGGCACCTACCAGGGCCAAACCCAGGCCCAGGCGAACGTCGGCACCCTCCCACGTCTCACCTCCGAGCAGAAAGACGACCCGGATTTCACCGCGCTACCGCGCTACTGGGTCGCCGAAAGCGAAGTCGACAAACGGCTCGCCAGCAAGGACTGGGATCGAGGGTGGTTGCTGGGCTGGCGCGATATCTGCCGCAGCTCCGACGTCCGCACCGTCATCGCCAGCGCCATCCCCCACGCAGCCATTGGGCACACCTACCCGCTCGCATTGTGTAAGTCTCCGCTCGTCCCCGCCCTCTACGCCAACCTCTGCGCATTCGTGCTCGACTACGTGGCACGACAGAAGATGGCCGGGACGCACCTAACCTACGGCTATCTCACGCAGCTGCCGGTTCTCCCACCGGGCTCCTACGACAAGGACTGCCCGTGGCACTCTGGTCAGCGGCTCGGTGAGTGGATCACCTGCCGCGTCCTGGAACTGTCGTACACCACACACGACATGGCGGCGTTCGCCGCGGATCACGGGGACAAGGGGCCACCGTTCCGGTGGGATGAGGAGCGGCGATTCCAGTTGCGGGCGGAGCTGGATGCCGCCTACTTCCACCTCTACGGCCTCCCGCGCGACGACGTCGACTACGTCATGGACACCTTCCGCGCCTTCCGCAACAACGACCCAGACCGCTTCACCCGCACCAAAAAGGCGATCCTCCAAACCTACGACGCGATGGCCGACGCCATCCACACCGGCGAGCGGTACCGCACCGTCCTCAACCCTCCGCCCGGCCACGGCCCCCGCCACCCGACTCGCTGAGTCACCGGCGAGCATCTCGCCTACGAGATGACAATGCTGGCGCGCGCCAGCCCCTGCATGAATCCCTGGACCTGGCGAGTCGGGTGGACTCCCGAGCTTGATCGAACTGTCGGGGTGAGCGCATAGGCTCCTCCACATTGGCGGAGTGGGCGCATGACCTTGGCCATCTCAGCTTCGTGACCGCTCTGGGGGCAAGTGCCTGACAAGCTCCACAAGGATCCGCACGTTCGGAAGGCGATCGAACAGTTGATCGGCAAGGGCTGGCGGATCCAGAAGCAAGGGCATCTGTACAACCTGCTGTGTCCATGTGGCGAGGGTCGCGTGCGCGTGGACGGCACGCACGCGAACCCCCACAACCACGCACGACGGATCTTGCGCGAAGCCGAGCGGTGTCCAGACCGTCACGATCTTGACCGTAGGCCACGCCCGAGGTAGCACCAGCCTGATGTTTCGCATCAGAAACGCTGGTGCTAGCCTGGCGGCTGGCAGGGCGAGGAGGTGCGGACAGTGACTCAATACGAGTGGATCTTCGCGGTTGATGACCTTGCCGACGGCACTATCGATGCGGTTTACGAGACATGCGACGCGCTCGTCTCGCACCACGGTGGCCTCACCCTGCTGACCGTCACCGCTGAGGGCGGCACAGCCGTGGAAGCGGCGAAGAACATCATCACCCAGCTCCAGCGGGACAGGCAACTCGTCAGAGTTCGGCGGGCGTACGAAGACCTGGTGACGAAGGTTGATATTGCATCGAGGTGTAACACGACTCCACAAGCTGTAGGACAGTGGGTCCGAGGGAAGCGGCTGCGCGAGTTCCCGTTCCCCGAGTGCTTCAGCTTGACCGCAGGCGGTATATGGCTCTGGGGTGAAGTGAATGACTGGCTCCGCCGAACAGGCAAATCTGCGGATGACATTGAATACCCCCACAAAGAGGACTACGCCGCAGTGAACTACTGGGTTTGCGAGGAGTGCCGCTGTCTCGTATGACGGCGACGAGTTCACGACGCGCATAATTGCTGCGCAGCGCAGGCGAGGGGGAGGGTTGCAGTCGTAGTTCGGCGATCAGGTCGGGGAAGAGCAGGAGGCGGGCGATCTCACGGCGGGTACTCATGGGCGCGGCGTGCTAGCGTCGGGCGACGTCGGCGCCGGGTTCGATCAGACCGCGTAGCACGCTGGGGGCATCAAAGGCAGCAGCCTCACGCTCGGGTCGCAGCGACCTGCCGGGCTGTCCGGGCCAGTTCCTTCAGGTCGGAGCCGGGGCGGGCTTCCAGCGCGGCGGCCAGGGGATCAAGCTGCTTGCGGGCGTGCACAGAGCTGAGCTTGGTCACGTCCCTGATTGCGCCGTGGGCCAGCGCCAGGGCGCCGGGCTCGCCGGCCTGGACGTGGATGGTGGCCAGCACGACGCCGGACCTGATGCGGCTGACCGCGCTGATGCCCTCCCAACGGCGCAGTGACGCCGTGGCGAACTGCTCCGCCACGTCCAGCCGTCCCCGAGCGAGCTCCAGGACAGCGGCCGGGCGGTCCAGGTCACCGCGGGGATCGGCGCGGGTGGGATACCACAGCTCCCGCGACTTCCCCAGGTCCCGGTAGGCTGCCTCGGGCTGTCCGAGCGCAGCCTGTGCGGTCGCGGAATCCACGAGCCCGCACGCCTCGAGGGCCACCCGGGAACCTTGCCCCACTACCGGGCTCCGGTCGAGATTCGGGGGAATCTCCCATGCCGTGACCTGCCCGCATTGCAGCATCTTCAGCCCGTCATTCGGGTGGCCGTGCTCAATGGTGGCCACTCCCGCACCGTTGAGGGCCGTGGTTTGGAGGTAGGCGTCACCGGCGTCGGTGGCCAGCTCCAGTCCCCGGCTGAAGTGGTACATCGCGCGGCCGTAGAGCCCCGCGTCAAAACCCGCGAACCCGGCCCGGATGTGCAGCTCGGCCACCGCCACCAGCAGTGCCCGTTTAACCGGCTCGGAACCGGGCACACGCAGCAGCCGGGTCGCTTGCTCGGCCGCCGCGCTGCTCACCTGCGGGTCCGACCCGTAGGCACGTTGAGCCTCTCCGAGGCTGCGGGTCAGATTCCGGACTTTCACGACGTGGATCTCGAAGATCCGGGACGGCAGCGGCACCGATGCCGGGCCGGTCAGCTCGGCCAGCCTGCCGAGCCCCGTGATCTGGGCGCCGAATGCGGCAGCCCCGCCCAGCGCCAGCACGTGTCTGCGTAGCATCTCCGCGCTTGCCCCCTCCGGGGGGTCGGCAACCGTGACCTCACCACAGTAGGTGCCGTCGGGACCATAGGCACTCAGACTCATCAGCTCGCGGGGGATACCCAGCCGGTCGGCGATGCGCTCCAGCACCGTGACGTCCTTGACCCGCCGGCCCTGGAGGATCTCCGAGACCTCGGACTGAGCCTGGCCGACCAGATCGGCAAGCCGGTACTGCGACATCCCGGTTGCCTCCAGGATGAGCCGATACACCGTACCGATGTCGCGTGCCCGCAGCGCCGCGCGCATGTCCTCGCGCCGCCACAACGCCGGGTTCACCGGCGGGCCTGCTGGTCGGCTGGCGGGGACGAGTCCCCCGACGGTTTCCCGGCCAGATTCTGAGCGTGCCCATCGCTCACAGCAATCTCCCGCTTCCCCTCATGCGCCACCGTGCTGCGGTCCACCGTCACGGCCCTCGCGAGCTGCCCTTGGCTCAGCTCCGCCGCCTGGCGAAAGGCCGCCAGCTGCGCACCAAGCAGACAGCGCATCTCAACGAGCCCTTCCGGCTCCCGCGCCATGGCACTCCCCCGTGTTCCCGCTGCCCTGACCAACCCAGGGCAGACCCAGAG
>JBOHFU010000034.1:13023-15420 GCA_050699675.1 Pseudonocardiaceae bacterium | reverse complement strand
TCTCGAACCCTCTGGCACCCCCTGTTGCAGGTCTGCTCCCAACCGAGTACAGTCGAACATATGTTCGATACTAGCCGTCGGGAGTGGCCGCCGCCACCGGTGACCGCGCCGCCCGAGGAGGTCATCGACTCCCTGGTCGAGGACTCTCCCGGCGCTGCGGAGCCGGTGCGCTGGTCGGAGTACCTTCCCGACGGCATGCTCGCCGATCTGCTGGCGCAACCCACCGAGACCGACCCGGAGCATCGTGAGTTCGAGACGCTGGAGCGGGTGGGCGGCTGGGAGCGGGTCATCGCGTGGGCGCAGGCCCAGCAAATCCGGGAGATGACCTCGTTCATGGACAGCGCGCAGGCTCGGAACAAGGCTCTGGGAGCCTGTGACTCGCAGGCTCACGACTCAGCGGTGGCCGAAGTCGGTCTGATGCTGAGCGCATCGGCACGCACCGCAGCCTGCCGGGTAGGAGACGCGTGGTCGTTGTGTACCCGGTTGCCGGCCACCTTGGCGGCGATGGAGTCGGGCCGGATCACCCTGACCAAGGCCCGCATCCTCGATACGGAGACCCTGAACCTGTCCGAGGACCACACCGCGCAAGTCGAACAGCAGGTACTGGCCAAAGCACAGAAGCAGACCCCCGGGCAGCTGCGCGCCGCGACCCGCCGCGCGGTGCTGTCGACCGACCCCGCGGCCGCCCAACGACGGGCCGAACGGGCCCGGCGTGAGCGGGGGGTCCGGATGTGGCCCGAGCCCGACGGGATGGCCACCCTGTGCGCCTACCTCCCAGCCGGAGACGCCGTCGGTGTGTACGCCGTCCTCGACGAGTACGCCCGCCGCTCCGGGTTCCTCGGCGACGAGCGCACCTTGGAGGCCCGCCGCGGTGATGCGCTGGTCGACCTGGTGTTGAACCCGACCGGTTGGTGCAGTACGGGCACCAGCGCCGCACGCGACCACACCACCAAACCGCCGGGCGGCGGGCACCACAGCGACAACGGCACGTCCGGCGTCAGCGCCGCACGCGGCAACCGCGATGACGTCCCGGCCCCCGACGCCACTAGCCCGACCGGCTGCCGGTGTGGGTGCGGGCGGTGCCGGCGCGGCGGCGGCGTTGATGTTCGGGTCACCATCCCCTACACCGCGCTGCTCGGTGCCGATGACCTGCCCGGTGAGCTGGCCGGCTACGGGCCGATTCCTGCCGCGGTGGCCCGGGATCTCGCCGCCGGGGGCACCTGGCGGCGAATCCTCACCGACCCAGTGTCGGGCCGGCCGCTGGACTACGGCACCACCCGTTACCGGCCACCAGCACACCTCGCCGGGCTGGTGATCACCCGAGACCAAACCTGCCAGTTCCCCGGCTGCCGGGTACCAGCCCACCGCTGCGACCTCGACCACGGCATCCCCCACAACCCAGCCGAGGGCACCGGCCCGACCAGCGAGACGAACATTGGCCCCAAATGCCGGAACCATCATCAGATCAAACAGACCCCCGGCTGGTCAGTCACCCACCACCCCGACGGCTGTACCACCTGGGTAACCCCCAGCGGCCATGTCTACCACTCGCAACCACCACCACTGACCGACCCCGAACCACTCGCCCCGCGCCCGACAGTCGATCCGGACGAACCCCCGCCCTTCTAGCGAGTGCCCTCGGTCACCGGCCTGCGCTAACCGTTCGTGGCGGACGCCTCGTCGCGGTCGGTGCGCTGACGCCACGACGCCCACGCCTGGCAGGCCGGCGACCTTGCCCAGCGGCTGGCTGGCCTGGGCCTGCTCGCCGATCTCGGCTACCTCGCCTGCGGGATGCTCACCAGCGATAAGAAACCACTCAAGCGCCCTGGCATCACCCGATAGTATGAAGATCACTCCCGAGGAGCGTACACCGGGTGTTCGGCTGCTGGGCCGATCTTCATGCTATCGAGCAAGGCGCTACTGTGCGTCCGATCACATTCACCGAAGGGGGAAGCGATGAGCGACGATCGAGTCGACCCGATCGACCCCGTGCTGTACCGGCGCGACGGCATGCGGAAGATCCTGACTGGGTGGGACATCACGGCCCTGTACCAGGCGCTGAAGGATGACGCCGGGTTCACCCAACGGCAGATCGCGGCCTGCACCGGGCAGAACCAGTCCGAGGTGGCCGAGATCTGCTCCGGCCGCCGCCTGGTCGAGAACCACCGGGTGCTCCGGCGCATCGTCGGGGGCCTGGACATCCCGCCGGAGATGATGGGCCTGTCCTGGTGGGGCCCGGACGGCAGCTACCACGGGCCGGACGGCGACTACCCTGAGGGAGTCACGGTCGCCGACACCCCGGAGGGGGTGAGTGCGGAGATGCTGCGCCGGCACCTGCTCGCGCTGGGCGGTGTGGCCATGGCGGGCCAGCCGGTCAAGCATCTAGGCGAGCTGCTG
>JBOHFU010000034.1:0-12923 GCA_050699675.1 Pseudonocardiaceae bacterium | reverse complement strand
GCGCGCTTGGAGCTCGCCCGCGGGCGGCTGGACGCGGCGGAACCGTTCGCGGTGGCGTCGGTGCGCCGGTGGGACGGCATCAGCAACCAGCGCGCCCGCACCAATGCCGACATCCTCCTGGCCACCGTCCACGTCCGGGCCGGCGAGCGCGACGGTCTGCAGTTGGCCCACGGCGCCATCACTAAAGCGACCAAGCTCAGCTCGGTACGAACCCGCCAGCAGTACCTCACCCCGTTGACCGTCGCGTTGGAGACCCGCCCGGGTAGCGACACCAAGCAACTCGCCCAGATGGCCCGCCAGGTCATCGCCACCCGGGCTTGACCAGCCACGTCAACCGTGCACGGCGATCGTTGCGTCGGATCAGCTGGTTCGAGATGCAAGCTCCGCCAGCGAGCGAAAATACCTCGCGTGTGTGCGCAGCAGGTCTTCCCTTGACCCGGCGCTCAGAACCACGACCTCAATGTCGTCCGACCCTCTCCTGTGCTCAGCCTCAGCCACGAAGCGTGCATGCAGCGCATCCACACGACTCTCGTACCGCTCCTCGTGGAGCAGCTGCCCCTCGGAGCGGTCGTAGACGAGCAGGAAGTGGGCCATGGCCGAAGCGTACCCTGTTCAGGGGCGCGTGGGACGTGCCCGCGGCGCAAACTCGATGATGCTGGACCGGATGCTAGCGAACCCGGCGGTGATGCCTGCCGTGAGATCAGCCAGGTCATCAGGCGCAGCAGTTGGGGCGTCCCTCTCGTATACGTCGATCGCGTAGGCGAGAGCGCGCGCGAAGCGTACAGTAATCTCACGGTGGTCGTAGGCCGCCGTGTAGAGCCTTTCAAGGGCGTAACGTTTACTCGGGCTCATGTCAGGGGCGTCTGAGGCTAGGTCGACCACCCCGTCTCGCCAGTGCTCGGGAGGCTCTCCGTACCTGATTCCTCGCCCAACTCTATCTGCAAGTTTCTCGAACAGATCAGCCCACTCATGTTGGAGCTTTGTTCGAACCTGGATCTCTACCGGTGCGCCATCCACGTAGACAATAATATGTACTGCTCGATACCCGTGGCTTGGATGAGTGCGTCGATCAACTAACTTGGGCAAAGGTGGCCCGAACTCCGCGAATAGCCGCATCAGCTTGTTGGCTATCCGGTCTTGCTCATGACGGTTGCAATCACTGACGATGCGCATCCCCGCGAGATCCTGCATGGCCTTCAAGATCGATCCGCCCTGTCGATGCAGCTTGTCAAGAATGGTTCCAGTCGTCTTGATACGAGAGGTCGGTTCGTAGCCAAGTTGATCGCGTACTAGGTCGACTGCGATAGCAAGTGGCTCATCGAAGGCGAGCAGCAGCTCCTGCAAGCTCTTGAGGTCGTCAGAAGCTGGTGATGAGCGTTTCACAAGCCGCTTACCGAGCGCCTCCATTGCAGACTTTGTCAGCGGTAATGCCATAGCTCATCTTAGTCATCGTCGGCGACCGGGCCTTCCAGGCGGTCGCCATCGCTTGCTCCACCCCCCTCATCGGGCTCCCCGTCCCAGCGATCATGTTGGCGACGAACAGATCCCAGGGGCTCGAAGTCGCGCATGCTACTCCCCGGCCAGCTCAGCGAGCACGGCGTCGGTGAACAGGGGCCAAGCGTCCTTGGCCCACTGGTCGAAGTCGCGGTCGGTCAATGCGATGCAGGCGGCGCGGGCCACTGGGTCGACCCACAGGAACGTCCCGGATCGCCCGAAGTGGCCGAAGGTCTCCGGTGAGTTGCGGCTACCTGTCCAGTGTGGACTTTTGCGGTCGCGTAGCTCGAAGCCCAGGCCCCAGTCGTTGGGCCGTCGCAGGCCGAAACCGGGCAGCAGCCCGTCCAGGCCGGGGTAGGCCAGCTGGGTCGCCTCGGCCAGGGTCTGCGGGGCGAGCAGCGAGGGCGCTTGCAGCTCGGCGGCGAACCGGGTCAAGTCTGCGCAGGTCGACACCGCGCCGTACGCGGCGGAGCCCTCCAGCCGTGACGCGGCCATCCCCAACGGCTGAAGCACCCCTTCAGCCAGGTAATCCGCGAAGCGGATACCGGACGCCTTAACCACCGTGTCGGCCAGCACTTCGAACCCGGTGTTGGAGTAGATCCGTTTGGTTCCCGGAGCCGCCGACACCCGCTGAGTGTCGAACGCCAGCCCGGATGCGTGCGCGAGGAGGTGGCGCACCGTGGCGCCAGGCGGCCCGGCCGGCTGGTCGAAGTCCACCGCTCCCTCCTCCACCGCCAGCAGCACCGCATAAACGGTCAGCAGCTTGGTCACCGAGGCGAGCCGGAACAGTCGGTCCTGCGGGCCGTGGCTGCCCAGCACTGCACCGGAGGCATCCACGACCGCAACGGCCACCGTGTCGACCGGCCACTGCTGCACGCTGCACACGCTGTCCATGAACAGCGACGCTACGACAGGCGTGGCAAGATCCGGCTGTGCACTCCGATCGTCTGCTCCTCGGGCCAGGTCCGTCCAACCCGTACCCCGAGGCCGTTGAGGCGCTGGCCCGGCCGGTGCTCGGACATCTGGACCCGGAGTTCCTCACTCTGGTGGCCGATACCGCGCAACGACTGCGGGCCGTCTTCGGCACCCGCAACCGCCTCACCCTGCCGGTCAGCGGTACCGGGTCGGCCGGAATGGAAGCCTGCCTGGCCAGCCTGCTGGAGCCGGGCGAGCTGGCCATCGTCGGGGTGAACGGCTACTTCGGCGAGCGGCTGTGCGAGGTGGCGCGCCGGCTCAGCGCGCAGGTGCAGGCCGTGCATGCCCCGTGGGGACGGGCGCTGGACCCCCAACAACTGCTCGACGCCGCACGCCGGGCGCCGCAGGCCCGGCTCGTCGCGGTAGTGCACGCCGAGACCTCAACCGGGGTGCGCAACCAGATCGCCCCGCTGCGCGAGCTGCAGGACACCGACACGCTGCTGGTCGTCGACACAGTCACCTCGCTGGGCGGGATCCCGGTGGAGGTGGACGCCTGGGGCGTCGACGCCTGCTACTCGGCGACCCAGAAGTGCCTGGGCGCACCGTCGGGGATCGCGCCGGTGACCCTGTCCGAGCGGGCGGTGGCGCGGATCCGGGATCGGGACCGGCCGGTCTGTTCGTTCTACCTCGACCTGAGCCTGCTGGACGCCTACTACCAGGGCGATCCTCCCCGCTACCACCACACGGCGAGCTCCACCCTGATCTCTTCTGTGCACGCGGGGCTGGGGCGGCTGCTAGAGGAGGGCCTACCGGCGGTGTGGCAACGCCACGCGCGGGTGGGTGAGCGGCTGCAGGCGACGCTACCCGAGCACGGTTTCGAGGTGTTCGCCGAGCAAGGGCACCGGTTACCGCAGCTCACCGCGGTTCGGCTGCCGGACGGTGTGAGCGACGCCAAGGCCCGCGCCGCGTTGCGGGAGGACTTCGGTATCGAGGTCGGCGGCGGCCTAGGCCCCCTAGCCGGCACCGGCTGGCGGATCGGCCTCATGGGCCACAACGCCCAAGACCGCGCAGTCACCACCCTCCTAGGCGCGCTCCCCCACATCCTGGCCTGACGCATTCAGCAGGCTCAGCGGGGTAAACGAGGTGCCGATAACCCCGCTGAGCCCGCTGAATGCGGACGATCCGGTTCAGGTGAGCGCGAAGGTGGCGGGGTCGGCGCCCAAGCGGCGGCCGGTGTTGAGGGCGGCGATTGCGGCGAGGTCGTCTGGGGACAGCTCGAAGTTGGGGGTGTCGAAGTTCTCTCGGATTCGGGCTGGGGTGACTGACTTGGGGATCACGATGTTGCCGGTCTGCAGGTGCCAGCGCAGCACCACCTGGGCCGGGGTCACGCCGTGGCGGTCGGCCAGCCGGGTGATGGTGGCGTCGGACAGCAACTCGCCACCCTGGGCCAGCGGGCTCCACGCCTCAGTGACGATCCCGTGCTCGGCGTGCACCGCGCGCAGCTCCGTCTGCGGGAAGTACGGGTGCAGCTCGACCTGGTTGACGGCCGGCACCGTGCCGGTCTCGGCGATCAGCCGCCGTAGGTGGTCGGCGGTGAAGTTAGACACCCCGATCGCCCGCACCCGGCCGTCGGATGCCAGCTTCTCCAGCGCCTTCCAGGTCTCGACATACCGGTCCGCGGTGGGCACCGGCCAGTGGATGAGGTAGAGGTCCACGATGTCCAGACCCAGCCGCCGCGCGCTGGCGTCGAAGGCGCGCAGCGCCTGGTCGTAGCCGTGGTGGGCGTTCCACAGCTTCGTAGTCACGAAGATCTCGTCACGGGGCAACCCGCAGGACGCGATCGCCCGCCCGACGCCCTCTTCATTGCCGTATGCCGCCGCGGTGTCGATGCTGCGGTACCCGGTCTCCAGCGCGGTGGACACCACACGTTCGGTCTCCTCCGCCGGCACCTGAAATACGCCGAAGCCGAGCTGGGGGATCTGAACGCCGTTGTTCAACGTCATGACGGGGCTCATACCTGCAACGTACCCCGGCCGTAGGCTTGCGCCATGACGCCCGAGGACGAGGAGTTCCTCACCGAGCTGTACCGCAACCTCACCAAGCAGGCGGTGCCACCGACGTCGCCGCTGTATGTGGCTCTTGAAGAGCTACCAGGGCAGGTGATGGGTCCCGACGCGGTGAAGCTGCTCGGCCGCACCATCACGATGACGACCCCCGGGGAGGCTTTCTTCCTCACCGGATTGCGTGGTTCGGGCAAGACCGTGCAGCTGCTGCGGCTGAAGCAGGAACTGCAGCGACGCGGTTTCGCGGTGGTCATGTTCAGCGCCGAGGATTACCTGAACATGCACGAGCCGCTCAATGTGGTCGATGTGCTGTTCTTCCTGGTGGGCGCGATATCAGATCAGGCTGTCGAAAACGACCTTATCGACAGCGGTGACTCCGCGACGTCCCGCGGATGGTCAAGGTTGTGGCAGTGGTTGTCGAACCTGCCGAGCCGAGTGGACGTGACCGGCGCCGAAGTGAGCACCACTCTGCTGACGACCACGGCGACGTTGAAAGCGGAACTGCGCCGCGACACCGCCTTCGTAGCCCAGTTACGGGAATTCCTGCGGGGCCGGCTCAGCGAACTGGTCGAGCAGGCCAATCTGATCGTCGGTGACCTGATCGACGACATGCGCCGGCGCTGGCGCAACGGTGAGTGGAAAGGTCTGGTCGTTATCGTCGATTCGCTGGATCACAACCGGGCGGTGGACAGTGAGAAGTTCCAGCAGGTGCGCCGGGCGTTGGTGAATCTGTTCGACAAGGACTACGACAACCTCCGGCTGGGGGGCTGCCGGACCGTTTTCACCTTGCCGATGTACGTGCCGATCTCCGCCGCCAAGGCGGTGCGCCGGGTCACCAACCTGCGGGTCACCGACCGGGACCGCAAGGCCAACACCGACGGCCTTGCCGCTGCCCGAGAGGTACTCCTGCGCCGTGCCCCGAATCGCACGCTCGACCACCTGCTCGACGACGACGCCGTCGATCTGCTGGTGCTGGCCTCTGGCGGACACCTGCGCATCCTGCTCGGACTGGTGATGGAAGTGGTGACTCAGGCCGAGTCGCTCCCGGTGGACAGTGCCACGGTGACGGCCGCGATCCAGCAGGTACGCAACGGCATGCTGCCCCTGGCCGACGACCAGCGCGGCATGCTGCGCCGGGTCGCCGCGTCCCACGAGCTGCCGCTGGCGTCCCAGGACGACTGGGACGTCGTCGCCACCCTGCTCGACCAGCATTTCGTGCTCGGCTACCAGAACGGGGAGACCTGGTACGACGTGCACCCGCTGCTGCACGACGAGATCGACAGTGACTCAGCCGGCTGATCCGGAGTTTCTCAGCCCCGAGGGTGAGCGGGCCTGGACCTGGTTGCGCCGCCACCTCGACCGGGCGAACGCGTTCTGGCTCGCCATCGTGCTCACCGACGACCTGACCGCCCAACGCGTGCTCCGGGAGCGGGTGCGGGCCAACCGCCGGCTGCGCGCGCTCCCGCTCACCGTCCTGCAGCCCGCCACGCCCGCCGAGCTGGCGGACCTGCTCGACGAGCTGGAAGCGCGCGGTGCCGCGCCACCCGGGTGCACCTGGATCGCGGCACCCCACCTGGCCGATGACGAGTGGCTCGCGGCCTGGCGCACCTTGCTGCTCGCGATGAACCATCGCCGCGACGTCCTGCGCGCCCGATTGGGCGGGCTGGTGATAGCGGCTCCACCAGCGGTGAAGGTGGTGGCACAGCGGGAGAGCCCGGATCTGTGGTCCGTCCGGGACCTGCTCATCGAGCTGGCCCCCCGGCCGGTGGTCACCCGCAGCGCCGGAGCGCCGCGCAGCGATGTGGAACCGCGCCAGCTAGGCGGTTCCAGTTCCCAGGGTTTGAGCTATGAATCGGGCGATGCGGCGCTGGCCGAGGAGGCTCAGGTGCTGCTGGCCATGCCGGTTGCGGAGCTGGCCGGGCCGTCCCGGGAGCGGGTATCCCGCGCCGTGCACCGGGCCGCCGAACGGGGCGAGGACCAGCTGGCCGCGGTGCTGCTGCTGGCCCAGTCCGACGGGTACCGCACCGCGGGGGATCCCGCCGGCGCCCTGCACCTCGTGCAGCAGGGCCTCACCCTGGTAGATGTTGAGCCCCGAACCCGGGAGCGGTTGCTGGACTCCGGGGTGGGGCTCGCCATCGCCATCGCCGAACTCGAATTGGCACGGCGGTACGCCGCCGATTTGGTGGATCTCATCGAGCAGCGGGTGTCACCGGAGGACCCCGACGCCCAGCGCGACCTGTCCATCAGCCTCGGCAAGCTCGGCGACGTTACCCGCGACCTCGGCGACCCCACCACCGCCCGCACCCACCACCAGCAAGCCCTCAACATCGACCAGCGCCTCGCCGAACAACTCGACACCCGCCAAGCCCTGAGTGACCTCAGCTGGAGCCTCAATCGGCTGGGCTCCATCGCCCGCGAACTCGGTGACCCCACGACCGCCCGCACCCACCACCAGCAAGCCCTCAACATCAACCAGCGCCTCGCCGAGCAACTCGACACCCGCCAAGCCCTGCGCGACCTCTCCTACAGCTTCGAACAGCTCGGCGACGACGCGAACGACCTCGGCGACCTCGCCACCGCCCGCACCCACCACCAGCAAGCCCTCAACATCAACCAGCGCCTCGCCGAGCAACTCGACACCCCCCAAGCTCTCAGCAACCTCTCCTATAGCCTCGAACGGCTCGGCGACGCCGCCCGCGACCTCGGCGATCCCACCACCGCCCGCACCCACTACCAACAAGCCCTCGATATCGACCGGCGCCTAGCCGACCAGCTCGACACACCAAGAGCCCTAAGCTACCTCGCCTGGAGCCTCGTGGATCTCGGCGACGCTGTCCGCGAGCTCGGCGACTCAGCCACAGCCCGCGTCCACTACAAGCAGGCTCTCGACATCCGCCAGCGCCTCGCCGAGCAACTCGACACCCCCCAAGCTCTCAGCGACCTCTCCCATAGCCTCGAACGGCTCGGCGACGCCGCCCTTGACCTTGGCGACCTAGCCACCGCCGCAACCCACCACCAGCAGGCCCTGGATATCCGCCGGTCCCTCGCCGACCAGCTCAACACCCCCCAGGCTCAGTACGGCCTCTCGGTCAGTCTCAGCAAGCTCGGCAAAGTCACCCGCGACCTCGGCGACCTCACCACTGCTGCCACCCACTATCAGCACGCCCTCGACGTCGCCCAGCGCCTCGCCCAGCAACTCGACACACCCCTAGCCCAGCGCAACCTTTCCTACAACCTCAACGGGCTCGGTAACGTCATCCGCGACCTCGGCGACCCGGCCACCGCCCGCACCCACTATCAACAGGCGCTCGACATCGACCGCCGCCTCGCCAAGCAGCTCGGCACTGCGCCAGCCCTGCAGGACCTCCAGAAGGGACTCGCCGATCTCGCCCAAACCGAGGAGGAACTCGGCAACACCGAGTCGGCGACCACACTCCGGATCGAGCTGGCCACCGTCTCCGACCAGCTCGCAGCATTAAGCGACGACGCACCCGACCCGCCGCCGGACCGATCATCTCCTCAGCGCTGACCCGACAGTGCACCTAATCCTTTTCACGACCCGCACCGCTACTCGCCGATTCCGGTCAGTTCGTGCACCGCTCGCCGTTTCTGGATGACCGCTCGTCGAACTTCGGGTGCGCCCCTCGCTGGGCTGCCGCATGGAAGTAAGATCCAACAAAGATCCGTTGACACCGATCGGGGTCAAGGTATGAGTGCTGAGACGTTCGGACCAGTAGCACGGACGAGAAACCACCTGGTGCCGGTCCCGAACGATCGGTCCGCGTGCGCTGTCCAGTGGCGGGCGTTGGGTCCGGTGGAGGCCGTGATTGGTGGGCGGCTGGTCGATTTGGGCCCGCCGAGGCAGCGTGCGCTGTTCGGGTTGTTGTTGAGTCAAGTAAATCGGCTGGTCACCGTCGATACGCTGATTGAGGACTTGTGGTCGGGGGATCCCCCCACCGCAGCAATGACATCGCTACGGGCGTATGTGTCGAATCTGCGGCGGCTGTTAGAGCCGGACCGCCCACCCCGGGCGCCGGCTACGGTGTTACACACCCGCACGCCGGGTTATCTGTTGGACAGCCGTGACGTCGAGTTCGACGTGCACCGGTTCACCGAACATGCCACGACCGGTCGAGAAGCGCTGGGCCGAGCCGACCCTCAGCAGGCCTTGAGTGAGTTCGACGCGGCGCTAAAGCTGTGGCGCGGGCCCGCCTATGCCGACGTGTGCGACGCCACCTGGGCGGCACCGGAAGTGACGCGGCTGGAACAGCTGCGACTGTCAGTGGTCGAGGGGCGCTGCGCCGCACAGCTAAAGCTGGGTGACCATCACGGCGCGGTAACCGAACTCAACGTCCACGTGCGGGCTCATCCGCTGCGCGAACACGGCTGTGAGCTGCTCGCTCTGGCGCTCTACCGGGCCGGACGGCAAGCCGACGCGCTGGCGACACTGCGCAATACCCGCAGGCGGCTAGCCGAGGAACTGGGCATCGACCCGAGTGCGGCACTGCAACGGTTGGAACACGACATCCTCACCCACGCACCGGCACTGGACTGGCACCCGCCCAGCTCGACGCCGACCGCATCCGTCGCGGCGCCAGCACCACCAGCACGGTTGCCGGCGGTCTGGAACGTCGGCCCGCGTAACCCTGGGTTCGTCGGCCGGGACGCCACGTTGGTGCAGCTACGGGAGCGGCTGCGGTCCGGAGGCACGGCGGTGGTGCAGGCACTGCACGGCATGGGCGGGGTGGGCAAGACCCAGCTGGCGATCGAGTACGCGCACCGCTACGGCAGGGACTACGACGTGGTGTGGTGGATCAGCGCCGAGGAGACCGGCCTGATCGGCGAGCAATACGCGGCGCTGGCGGTCGAACTCGGCCTGACCCCACCGCGTGCCGACACGGCCAGCGCGGTCGGGTTGCTGCGCGCCTACCTCCGCAGCCACAGCCGGTGGCTGGTAGTGCTCGACAACGCCGAGTCATCCCGTGAGCTGCGTGATTGGCTGCCCGCCGGCCCCGGACACACCCTGATCACCTCCCGCAACCCCGGCTGGGGTGAGCTCGCCACCCGGGTGGAAGTCGACGTGCTGTCCCGCCCGGAATCGGTGGAGTTGATCCACATCTCCCGGCCGGGCTTGGGTGAGGCCGAGGCCGGCCGCCTGGCTGAGGCTCTCGGTGACCTGCCCCTGGCGCTGGCCCAAGCGGCCGGGTTCTTGGCCGAGACTGGCATGCCGGTCGAGCACTACCTGCGCTTGCTCGCCACCCGGGCAGGGGAACTGCTCGACCAGAGCCCACCGGAAAGCCACCCCCGATCGCTCGCCGCGGCGATCCGGCTATCCGTCGACCGCCTCGCCGAGGTCGACCCAGTCGCGCTCGCGCTGGTGCGCATCGGCGCGTTCCTCGCCCCGGTACCCATCCCCGCCGAAATCCTGACCCGCCCCGTCGTCGCGACCGGCGCCAGCCAGCCCCCGGAACTGGAGGCGCTGGCCGCCGCAGTGGCCAGTCCGGTGGCGGCGCACCGCAGCCTCGGCTGGGTCGGCAGCTACGGCCTGGCCCGCATCGACCGCGGGCTGCAGCTGCACCGGCTCACCCAAGGCGTCCTGCGCGACCAGCTCACCGACAACAGTGCCGCCGCTTACCGCTGCTATGCCCAGGCGCTGCTGGTCGCGTCGGACCCCGGTGACGAGCGGGACCCGGCGTGCTGGCCGAGCTGGGCGCTGATCCTGCCCCACCTGCTGGCCACCGACCCGGCCACCAGTCCCAGCCCTGACCTGCGGGCCCTAGCCTTCCGCGCCGCCTGGTACCTGTACTTCCGCGGTGACAGCCACCCGGCCCGTGACCTCGCCGAGCACCTCCACCGACGGTGGCGCGAACAACTCGGACCAGACGACCGGCACACCCTGCGGGTCGCCTGCATTCTCGTCCGTTTACTCGTCGACGTCGGCCCCTACAACCACATTCGCCAGCTCGGCGAGGACACCCTTGCCCGGTGTCGGCGGGTGTTCGGTGACGACGATTCCGACACTCTGTACGCTGCGCATTTCCTCGCGGTCTGCCTGCACGAGGTGGGCGCGTTCGAGCAGGCCCGGCAGCTCAACGCAGACACCCTCGCCCGCAGGCGACGAGTGCTCGGTGACGACCACCTCGACGTCCACCGCACGGCCTATTACCTCGCTTGTGACCTGCGTGAGCTGGGCGAGGTCGAGACAGCCCGGCGGATGCACGAGGACAGCCTCGCTTACGGACGACGGATGCTCGGCGACGACGGTCCCGAGACCATTCTCGCAGCTCACGAACTCGGCCTCGACCTGCACGCGCTCGGCCAGATCGACGCTGCGCGACAGCTGCATGAGGACACCCTCGCTCGGGCGCGACGGATACTCGGCGAGGACCATATCTGGGCCATGTTCAACGCCAACGGCCTCGCCAGTGACCTGCTCGCGCTCGGTGAGGTCGACGCGGCGCGACACCTCGGCGAGGACACTCTGGCCCGGGCACGGCGGGTGCACGGCGACGAGAACAAGGTCACCATGGACATCGCGAACAATCTCGCCACCGCCCTGTGCGCGGTCGGCGAGGCCGAGGCAGCTCGGCAGCTCAGCGAGGACACTCTCACCCGGGCGCGGCGCGTGTTCGGCGAGGACCACCCCCGCACCCTTAAGGCGGCGCACAATCTCGCCACAGCACTGCGTCTGTTGCCCGCGGCCGAGCAGGACCGCCACGGCGATTCCGATCCACCGAACGACTGACCCAGCGAAACCCGTCGCTCCAATCCAGCCCCAACCAATCCAGCTCCAATCTGTCACCAATTCCGATGGCCGATGGTGGGCCGGTGACAACCGCTATCAGGAGCTGTAACTCCGCAGACCCCCCGGGCAGCGTCACCGACCTGCTCCCGCGCACGAGCGACGGCGACCCGGTGAACTGGGACGAAGTCCTGCGCCGGTATGGCAACCTGGTGTCCGCGACGGTGCACTCGTTTCAGATGCAGGACGCCGACGCGCTCGACGCGGTGCAGATGACCTGGCTGCGGCTGGCCGAAAACGCCCACCGAGTGCAGTTCCCCGAGCGGCTAGGCGGCTGGCTGGTCACCACCGCTCGCCGCGAATGTCTGCGCATCCTGCGCCAAGCCAATCCCGCGCCGAACCTCTCTCGCCCGGCGCCAGACACTGTCGCCGACCACTCGATGGGTCCCGAGCAGCGCGTCATCGACGCCGACGCTACACGGACGTTGTGGAACATCGTCGCGGAATTGCCACCTCGCCGGCGCACCCTGCTGCAAGCGCTGTTCACCGACCACCCTTCGCCTTACGGCGAGGTCGCCCGCACCGCCGGAATCCCGCAGGGCGCGATCGGACCCACCCGGGCGCGGGCTCTACAGCAGCTTCGGGGCCGGCTCAACGACCACGGACTGGGACCGGAAGCCTGGCGATGAGCCCCCCGACGTCGGGACAGCATGACCCGCATACATCTGGCAGGACGAGCTGGGTTACAAGCGCTGGTCCGGGCTGTTGGCATCGTGAATTTCTAAGCTGCGACGAACCTTCGCTGCTGTAACCGAGTCGTCGAGATCTTCAAAGACCGGCAGCGCTTGACGCCAGCACTCGGCTGCCGCCTCCATCTGGTTAAGTTCCTGTAGGATATTACCGATGTTCAGTAAAGTTCGAGCTTCGTTCCATGGGGCGCTGATCTCACGGTAGGTGATGCGGGCTCGCTGGAAGTGCTCAAGGGCATCTTCAAACCGCTGAAGATCCCGGTAGGTGGCACCGAGGTCATGCAGCGCCATGGCTTCGCCCGATCGGTCATGGGCAGGGCAGGCGGTGTCCAGGGCCCGCTGAAAACAGTCGAGGGCATCTTCGAACTGCTGACGCTTCCGATGGACGGAGCCGATGTTGAGCAAGGCGAAAGTTTGGCTCCATGGATCGTCGATTTCCTGGCAGATGGGTAATGCACGCCGGGAACACTCGAAGGCTTCCTCGTATTGTCCACGATAAAAGGATGCCGTACCGAGGCCGACTAAAGCGATAGCCTCACCCCATCGGTCACCGATTTCCTGACAGAGGGATAGCGCGCGCTGAAAGTGGTCGGAGGCTTGCTCGTATTGCCCAAGATCAAGGTAAGGCATCCCCAGCGCGCCCAAGGTCCAGGCTTCGCCTCGCCGATCGTCAAGGTGCACAGCGGCAGCGAGGCCAAGGCGGTGGGTGGCGATCAGATCAGCCCAGTGTTTACGCAGGTTGAAAAAGCCCCACAGGGCAAGGGGAAGTTTCCAGGCGATGACGTGCTCGCCGGTCTCGGCGGCGTGGCGAACAGCGGCTACAAGATTCGCCCGCTCTGCCTCACACCAGTCGAGGGCCTGATCATAGGTAGTGAACTCCAGCAGCGAACAGGCTACCCCTGGATTATCGAGGGGGATCCGGCGGCGGTGCGGGTTAAGGATGCGGTCGGCGGCATCGCC
>JBOHFU010000033.1:0-15504 GCA_050699675.1 Pseudonocardiaceae bacterium | reverse complement strand
CTTCTAGCTGCCAGTGCCGCTCGCCCAGCGCGCGCACCTTGGCGTCGACGTCGCTGGTCAGCTCCGCGAGCTCGACCGGCTCCGGGCGCACGAAGTCGGGCCGCTCGGATTTCGCCAGCAGCAGCAGGTCGTCCACAATGCGGGTCATCCGGTCCAGCTCGTCCAGGCACAGCCGGATGTCCTCGGCCCGCTCGGTCGGGTCGTCGCCGAGCAGCTCCAGGTTGCCCCGGATGATCGTGATCGGGGTGCGCAATTCATGGCTGGCGTCGTCGAGGAACTCACGCTGGGTGGCGAAGGCGGCCTGTAACCGCTCCATCATGGCGTTGAACTGCTCGGCCAGCGCGGCGATGTCGTCGCGGCCCCGCACCGGGATGCGCCGGGTCAGGTCATCCTCGCCGATCTGGGCAGCGGCCCGGTGCAACAACCGGACCGGGGCCAGGATCTGCCCGGCGACAATCCACGAGACCCCGGCGGCCAGGACCAGCCCGAGTAGGCTGACCAGCGCGAGGGTCCGCACGGCCTTGTCGATCTCGGCGCTTTCCGGCGTGACGAGGAGACCGACCACGAAGTAACCGTCCACCGTGTCACGCAGCTGGATCGGCACCCGCGCCCAACGCAGCTCCCCCTCCGCGGTGGACACCGCGCCAGCCGCGCCGGCCCCGGTCGCGATCGCGGCGAACACTCCCGGTTGGGTGATCGCCTGTTTCGCATCGTCCTGGCCCCGCATCGGGGCCAGGGTGGCGGCGGTCGCGGAGATACCGGCGATTACCTCGCTCTCGCCGGCGCTCTGGCGCTGCAGGTGCACCCGCAGCAACTCGGCCGCCGAGGTGAACGGCCGGCCGGTTTCGGGGTTGCGGCCCTCGCGGGCGAACTGCGCGAACTCCTCAACCTCCTGGCCCAGCGCCGCGGCGATCTCCTGCTCCAACCCGTTGATCAGCACGTTTCGAGTGACCAGTACCACGGAGACGAGTGCCGTGACCAGCACCAGCACCAGCCAGCCCATGATCTGTAGCCGGGCCGAAGCGCCCCGGCGCCGCGGCCGCGCCAGCCGTTGCTCGGACCCGGCACCGATCGGATCTGCGCCAGAGCCCGATCGGCCAGCCGCGGCTGTGACCGTGGCCAGCTCAGCCATGTGTGCCGTAGTCACCGCCGCCGGGTCCGTCCCGTCCGTCGTCATCATCGTCATCATCACCCACCGGCGGGCGGGCGGCACGACCTGTGGAGGTGCGGCACGACCTGTAGAGGTGAGGTCGCCGCCGGGGCCGCCGAACCTCACGGCATGCACTGTTGCCCCCCATGGCGAAAAGAGCATGAGCGGGAGATGAAAGACCCTTCATGTGCACTGTCGGCGTCAGCGCGAGACGTGGGTGGCGTCGCGGACCGTGCCGACGTACTCCTCGACGAGGTCCTCCAACGCGACGACCCCCACGGTGGCACCGTCGGGCCCCACCACGCGAGCGAGGTGGCTGCTTGAGCGGCGCAGCAGCGCCAGTGCCTCATCGAGCTTGGCAGTGGACTGCACCTCGGGTAGTGGGTGCACACTGCTCGGTGGCACCGGCGTGTCCGGGGATCTGCCAAGCAGCTCCAGCACGTCTTTGACGTGCAGGTAGCCCACCAGCTGCTCGTCGGCGCGCAACTGCCGATCACACAATGGGAAGCGGGAGAAACCGGTCTGGGCCACGGCGCGTTCGATGTCACCCAGGGTGGGTTCGGCGGGGGCCGTGGTCAGCCCAGAAATCGGGATCAGCACGTCGGCTACGGTGCGCTCCCTGGTGGACAACGTCTGCGTCAGCCTACGCTGCTCTTGGCTGTCCAGTAACCCCTCGCGGCTGGAGTCGGCAATCAAATTGGCCAGTTCATCGGGGCTGTAGGCACTCTCGAGCTCGTCGCGAGGCTGCACGCCGAACGCGCGCAACACGTGGTTGGCGATCCAGTTCAGCACCGCGATCACCGGGCGCATCAGACGCATCCAGGCGACCAACGGCGGCACCATCCACAGCGCGGTGCGCTCCGGCCCGGCGATGGCGATGTTCTTGGGCACCATCTCGCCCAGCAGGATGTGCGCCACCGTGACGATGCCCAGCGCGACGACGAAGGAGACGGTGTGCAGCACCGCGTCGGGTATCCCGAGCGAGCCGGCCAGCCACTCCAGCCGACTGGCGACGACGGGCTCGCCGAGCGCGCCCAGCCCCAGCGAGCTGAAGGTGATCCCGAGCTGCGCCGCGGCCAGCATCAGCGACAGGTTCTCCCCGGCCCGGATCACGGTGCGAGCCCGGTGGACCCCGCGCGCGGCCATCGACTCCAGCCGGTCTCGCCGTGCACTGATCAGGGCGAACTCGGCGCCGACAAAGAAGGCGTTAGCGACCAGCAGCAACATTGCGCCGAGCAGGGCGGCGGTACTCACTGGGTCACATGCTGTGGTCGTGCGGTCTGGGTGAGCCGGAGATCCGCGATGCGGCGACGGTCCATCCGCGTCACGGTCAGCCGCCAGCCGTCGAACTCGATCTCGTCGCCGACGTCGGGTATGCGACCCAGCCGCTCCAGCACGAGCCCGGCCACCGTCTCGTGGTCCCCCTCGGGCATCACGAATCCGACGGCATCGGCCAGCTCGTCGGCTCGCAGCAACCCGGAGATGATCCAGCGCTGCTCGCCCAGCGGCTGGATCTGGGAGACCTCCTGCCGGTCGTGCTCGTCGCGGACGTCGCCAACGATCTCCTCCACCAGGTCCTCAAGGGTGACGATGCCCGCGGTGCCGCCGTACTCGTCGACCACGATCGCGACCTGCAGTCCCTGGCCGCGCAGCCGGTCGAGCAGCGCATCGCCATCCAGTGAGCTCGGCACGGTGGGGACCGGGCGAGCCAGCGCACCGGCCAGGCTCATGGCCCGCTGGTCGGCCGGCACCGCGAAGGCCTGCTTGACGTGCACCACGCCATGCACGTCGTCGAGGTCGCTGCCGTAGACCGGGAAGCGGGAGAATCCGGTCCGCCGCGCGGCATCCACCAGGTCCAGGACGGTCGCGTCCGCCCGGAGTGCCTCCACCCGCACCCGGGGCGTCATCAGCTCCTCTGCGGTGCGCTCGCCGAACCGCAGCGAGCGATCCAGCAGGGTTGCGGTTCCCTGGTCGAGGGTGCCCTGTTGAGCGCTGCTGCGGACCAGGGAGCCGAGTTCCTCCGGGGAGCGCGCGGACCGCAGCTCTTCGGCCGGCTCGATGCCGATCCGGCGCAGGATCCAGTTCGCCGACCCGTTTAGCGCTGAGATCAGCCAGCGGAACGCGGTGGAGAACGCGTTGAGCATCCCGGCGACCCGACGTGCGGTGGGTAGCGGCCGGGCGATGGCCAAGTTCTTGGGTACGAGCTCGCCGAACACCATCGACAGCCCGGTAGCCAGCGTCAAGGCGATCCCCAATGACACCCCGTCCGCCACACCCGAGGGCACTCGGGCCCCCTCCATCCAGGGCTGGATCAGGTCGGCTATGGCCGGCTCGGCCACGTACCCGGTGAGCAGGGTGGTGATCGTGATACCGACCTGCGCCCCGGACAGCTGGAACGACAGCGTGCTGTGCGCATGCTTGACCTGCTGGGCCCGGCGGTCTCCGACCTGCCGTACGTTCGCGTCGACGGTGCTGCGCTCCAGCGCGGTGAGGGCGAACTCGCCGGCGACGCAGACGAAAGTGCCTGCGGTCAGCGCGACCACCACAAGCAGGCCCAGAATGCTGAGCAGCAGGATGTCCATTCATGCCGTCCCGGAAGGCGGCGGATCGGGGGAGCCGGACGCAGCGCCCGGCCCGGTACTACAACCAGGGGTCGATGCGGATGGCACCGAGTTCGTCACTCCTCGCGGGGGTGGGTTCCGCTCGATTCTACGGGTGCCCGATGGACTGTCGAGCCGAGCAGCAGCCAGGGGACCTCCATTCGGACTAACGTATCTCCTCGTGCGGATTGGAATCCTGGGTGGACCTGGACTCTCCGCTGGCGCGCCGGCCGACGGTGCCCTCCAGCGGCTGGGAACCGAGCTGGCAGGGCGCCGCTGGGGCATGGTGCTCGGGATACCCGGACCGGTCGAATTCGACACCCTCGGGCCCGAGGTGGACGTGGTGGAGGTGCTGCCGCGGGGCGCTGAGCCGGGCACCGGTGCCACTGATCGGCGGGCAGTGGAAGGGCCGGGTGCACGACTGGAGGCAGTCCGGCTGCTGTCCGACGCGGTCGTGGTACTGCCTGGCGGGATCGACGTGCTCGCTGACCTGCTTGCCCTGCTCAGCGAGCAAGCCCTGGGGCTCAGCGACAAACCGTGTGGCGTGCTCGACCCGACCGGGTTGCTCGACCCGCTGGCCGAACAGCTCGATGCGCTGGACCGCGCCGGCCTGCCGGTCGCACCGCTGATCCGGGCGGATGATCCTGCCGCGCTACTGGACCGGCTCGCCGCGTGGCGTCCCAACGGGGGAGGCGAGCTGCGCGACGAAGTCGCCTGGTTGCGGGTCAGTGATTCCACCCTGACCCTGCTGCCCAGCAAGTCCGGACTGTGCCTGCCCGGTGGTCCGCGCGGGCCGGGGGAGCGGGGAGCGGTGGCGCTGTCCCGGCTGTTGGCGCAGCGCTGGTCGGTGCGGCTGGGTGCCGAGCGGCTTCATCCGGCGGCCGCGCTAGTCGTGCCGGAACCGGACGGCGGGTGGCGGCGGGTGAGTTGCTACCGGGCCGACGGCCTGCAACCGGTGCTGCCCGGCGCGGTGTCGCATCCGCTGGGGGAGACCACGGCCTGCGATCCGGCGGCTGCTGCACTGCAGGAACTGCTCCGCCAGGGGCGGGTGTTCTAGGTCGGGTAGGGGGTCACCAGCCGGCTGGCAGTGGGCGGCCCTCCGCGAACCCGGCCGCAGACTGCACCCCGATCATCGCCCGCTCGGATAGCTCCGGCAACGTCCGGGCGCCAGCGTAGGTGCAGGCACTGCGCACCCCGGCGCAGATGTGGTCGATGAGGTCCTCCACTCCGGGCCGGCTCGGGTCGAGGTACATCCGGGCAGTCGAGATGCCCTCCTCGAACAGCGCCTTGCGGGCCTGGTCGAAGGCGTCGTCGTGGGTGGTGCGGGCGGCGACGGCACGCTTGGAGGCCATCCCGTAAGACTCCTTGTAGGGACGGCCGGTCTCGTCGCGCTGGAGGTCGCCCGGCGACTCGTAGGTGCCCGCGAACCACGAGCCGATCATCACGTTCGCCGCTCCCGCAGCCAGCGCCAGCGCGACGTCTCGTGGGTGCCGCACCCCACCGTCGGCCCAGACGTGGCCACCAGCACCGCGAGCCGCCGCCGCGCATTCGGCCACCGCGGAGAACTGTGGCCTGCCGACTCCGGTGAGCATCCGGGTGGTGCACATGGCGCCCGGCCCCAGGCCGACCTTGACGATGTCAGCGCCGGCCTCGAGCAAGTCGCAGGTGCCCTGCGCAGAGACCACATTCCCGGCCACCACCGGCACGCCCGGGCTGCATGACCGGACCGCGCGCAGGGCGTCGAGCACCCTGTTTTGGTGGCCGTGTGCGGTGTCGACGACCAGCACGTCGACCCCCACCGCGAGCAGCGCCTCGGTCTTGGCTGTGACGTCACCGGTCACTCCGAGCGCCGCGGCCACCCGCAGCCGGCCGTCGGCGTCCAGCGCGGGGGAGTACAGCTCGGCTCGCAACGCTGCGGTGGGGGTGAGCACCCCGACCAGCGCTCCGTCGGCGTCCACTGCGAGCGCCAGCTCCTGGCGGCGGTGATGCAGCTGCTCGAAGATCTTGCGTGGTTCGGTGTCGGCGGACACCACCATCAGGTCGGTCTGCGCCACGTCGGCCAGCCGGGCGAAGCGGTCCACTCCGGTGAGCTGGGCCTCGGTGACCAGCCCCACCGGGCGGCTCGCGCCGTCGAGCACCACCACGGCGCGGTGCGCCCGCTTCGGGAGCAGATTGGCCGCGTCGGCGACGGCGTCCTGCGGTCCGAGCGTGAGCGCTGTGTCCAGCACCAGGTGCCGCGACTTCACCCACGTCACCGTCTCGGCGACCGCTGCCGGGTCCACGTCCTGGGGCAGCACCACCAGCCCGCCACGGCGAGCAACTGTCTCGGCCATCCGGCGTCCTGCTACCGCGGTCATGTTGGCCACCACGAGAGGGATCGTGGTACCCGACCCGTCCACGGTGGACAGGTCCGCGTCGAACCGGGACGCCACGTCCGAGCGCGACGGCATCAGAAAGACATCGTCATACGTAAGGTCGTAACCGGGCCGACACCCATCAAGAAACCGCACCCCACCGACGTTACCCGCCCGCCCGCAGCCCGTCGGAGTCCGCATTCAGCGGGCTGAGCGGGGTAAATGGGCACCGAATAACCCCGCTCAGCCCGCTGAATGCGGTTTCCTGGGGTGTGCTCACCCGCGGACTGTTCGTCGGCCTCGCCACCCTGGACCTGGTCCAGCGGGTGGCGCGGCGGCCCGGTGTCGACGAGAAGGTCGTCGCTCAGCGTAGTGACCTCGCAGCCGGGGGACCGGCCGCAGGTGCTGCGGTGGCGTTCGGCGCACTGGGCGGGCGTAGCGTGCTGGTCTCCGCGCTGGGCGCCGGCCCGGTCGGCCGGCTCGCAGCGGGGGAGCTGGACCGCGCCGGGGTGCAGATCGTGGACGCCTGGGCAGCCGGCGCCGACGTCAGCATCTCGGCGATCACCGTGCTCGATGGGACCGGAGAACGGTCGGTGGTGTCCCGCAATGCCGAAGACATGATCGTCGCGGTACCCGCTGACCTGCCTGCCTTGGCCAGAGACGCGGATGTGGTGCTGATCGACGGGCACCATGCCGATCTTGCGGTGGCGGCCGCGCGGGCTGCCCGGACCGCCGGGGTGCCGGTGGTGCTGGACTGCGGCAGCGCAAAGCCGGTGTACGCCGGGCTCGTGCCACTCGCCGATGCCGCGGTGTGCTCAGCCGGTTTCCAGGTTGGCGGGCGCGGGGGTTTCGACGCGATCGCCGCAGCCCTGCTGGCCAAGGGCGCCCGCTTGGTGACGATGACAGCCGGCGCCGCGCCAGTGCGCTGGCGGACCCGGGAGACCACCGGCACCGTCGAGGTCCCCCCGGTCGAGGTCTGCGACACCATGGGTGCCGGGGATGTGCTGCACGGGGCGGTCGCCTTCGCCCGGGCCCGTGGGGTGACCGATCCCGAGCGCAGCCTGAGCTTCGGCGTCGCGGTCGCCTCGCTACGGGTACAGCACGTCGGTCCCCGGAGCTGGCTGGACGATCAACGGCTGCCCGCCTTGCTGGCAGGACTGGGCTGACCTGCTTCGGGCTAACCGGCCGCGTCGCTACGCAGCCGGCGAGCGAGTGGCTCTCGCCCCACCGGCTGCACGAGCTGATCGGTCGGCGGGGGTGGCGGAATCGGCTGGACCGCTGGCGAGTCCGCCGCGAGCGTGATGAGCTGCCCATGGTGGCTCAACTCCAGCTCGGCACCTTCCAGCAGCTGGTACTCCGCTTGCCCGGGAGTGATCTGCACTCGCAGCCGCCGCCCACGCCAGCGCAGCCGGAACGTGATCTTGCTCAACGCCTCGGGCAGCCGGGGCGCGAACGCCAGGCCGCCGTGGTCGAGGTGGCGCAGCCCGCCGAACCCGGCCACCACCGCCGACCAGGCACCAGCCAGCGCCGCGATATGCAGGCCGTGCGCGGTGTTGTTCGCCAGATCAGCCAGATCCACCAGCGCGGTCTCGCAGAGGTAGTCATACGCCAGATCGAGGTGCCCGGTCTCGGCCGCCAGCACCGCCTGGGTGGCTGCCGACAGTGACGAGTCGCGGACGGTGATCCGCTCGTAGTAGGCGAAGTTCCGGGCCTTCTGCTCAGCGGTGAACGCCTCCGGGCACAGCTGCATGGCCAGCACCAGGTCGGCCTGTTTCACAACCTGCTTGCGGTACAGGTCGAAGTAGGGAAAGTGCAACAGGAGCGGGTACTGATCCGGCGCCGTGCCGGCGAAGTCCCACACCGCGTGCTCGGTGAACCCCTCGGCTTGCGGGTGCACGCCGAGCTTCTCGTCGTAGGGCACGACCATCCCGGCTGCCGCGTCCCGCCAGGACGCGGTCTCCTCCGAGTCGACGCCGAACGTCGCTGCCTGGTCCAGGTTCCGCTCGACGGCCGCCGCTGCGGCCCGCAGGTTCCGTTGCGCCATCAGGTTGGTGTAGGCGTTGTTGTCGGCCACCGCGCTGTACTCGTCCGGTCCGGTCACGCCATCGATGCGGAAGTGGCCGGCCACGTCGTGGTGGCCAAGCGAGCGCCACAGCCGCGCCGTCTGCACCAATAGCTCCAGCGCGACATCGCGCTCGAAGTCAGCGTCGCCGGTCGCGGTCACATGTCGGATCGCCGCGTCAGCGATGTCGGCGTTGATGTGGAAGGCCGCGGTACCGGCCGGCCAGTACCCCGAGCATTCCTGGCCACGGATGGTGCGCCACGGAAACGCCGCGCCGGCCAGGCCGAGCTGCCCAGCACGCTCGATGGCCAGTGGCAGGGTCTCCTGGCGCCAGCGCAGCACGTCGGCAGCCGCGTCCGGCACAGTGTGGCTGAGCACCGGCAGTACGAAGGTCTCGGTGTCCCAGAAGGTATGGCCGTCATATCCCGGGCCGGTCAGGCCCTTGGCCGCGATCCCCCGCCGCTCCGCGCGCGCGCCGGCCTGCATGACGTGGAACAACGCGAATCGGATCGCCTGTTGAAGCTGTGAGTTGCCCTCGACCTCCACGTCGGCCGCAGCCCAGAAGTCGTCCAGGTAAAGGCGCTGCTCGGTAGTTAAACCGGTCCAGCCGGTGTACCGGGCCGCCGCCAGCGCCGCCCGGACCTGATCGTTGAGTGCCGGAAACGACCGCTGCGAGGACCAGCCGTATGCCACGTATTTCACGACCCGCAGCCGCTGACCGGGTTCCAGCCGGCAGATCACCGTCGTCCGGGCGACGTGATCGGTCGCCGACGAGTGGAACTCAGTGCGCGAGGGACCGATCACGTCGTGATCCATCGTCGCGGCCATCCGCAACCCGGAGTGGCGGGTGCTGTGCATCAGCGTGGCGCCGGTGTCGTTGAACCGGTGCTGCTCGGCAACCAGCGGCTCGGAGAGCACCGCAGCCACCCGTGGGTCGTCGGTGGTGGGGGGTAGCTGTTCGTTGGCGAACAGCTCGGACTGCAAGACCAGCCGCACCGGCACGTCCACCGGCTCGACCTCGTAGTTGATCGCGACTACAGCTCGTTGGGCCAACGACACCAGCCGCTCCGAGCGCACCCACACCGCCTTACCGGCGGGGGAGACCCACTCCATTCGGCGAGTGAGCGTGCCGGCCCGCATGTCAAGCATCCGTTCGTGGGAGCGCAACTTTCCATAGCGCACGTCCAACGGCTCGTCGTCGACCAGCAGCCGGATCAACTTGCCGTTGGTCACGTTGATCATCGTCTGGCCGGACTCCGGATAGCCGTAGCCACCCTCCGCGTAGGGCAACGGCCGCAGCTCGTAAAACGAGTTGAGATAGCTGCCAGGTAGCGCGTGCGGATCACCCTCATCGAGGTTGCCGCGCAGCCCGATATGCCCGTTCGCCAGCGCAAAGACCGACTCCGTCTGGCCCATCGCGGCCAGGTTCAGCTCGCACTCCCGCACCGCCCACGGCTCGATGGCAAATCGCTGCTGCTCGATCATGCGCGATCCAACAGCTCGGCGAGGTCACCGACGACGTCGGCCTCGCCCGTGTCCCGCGCACGCTGCGCCAGGAAGTTTTCGAACATCAGCTTCTCCAGGCCGCCGCATGCTGCTTGGCCATCTGAGTGAGCACGCCATCCAGGTCGAACAGGAAGGCACGTGCGGTGTCGGGTACCCCGAGCGCGCCGATCGGCGTGGGGGTTGGTGCGGGAGGTTGGCGCGGCCGGGTCGCGGCTCACGTCGAGGACGATAGCGCGGCCCGGCGCGGCGCTGACCGGTACCCGTGATGTGCGTCGGACGGTCCGGCGGCTATCCCGCGAGCCGATCAAGCAGGTTTGATGTTGGCGTTGAGGTGGAAGGTGTTGTCCGGGTCGTACTTGGCCTTGATCCGGGCCAGCCGCTCGTACTTGGTCGGGCCGTAGGACGCCCGCACCCGGTCCTCATCATCGTCGGTCATGGAGTTCACGTAACCACCCGAGTCTTGGGCGAACGGCCGCAGCGCGTTCCATACCGACCGGACCCAGGCCCGTTCGGTGGTCAGCAGCTCGGGAGTAGGGCCTATTCCAGCGATGTTGACGACGTAGCGTGGTGCTCGCCCACCGCCGAAGGCGGTCTCGTCATCGCCGACCGCCGAATACGCTCCGTCCAGCCGGAACACCAGGCAAAAACTCATCGGCGAGATCTTGGCGGGTACCTGCTCAACAATCACCGCGATCGCGTCGTCGGTGAGCTCGTCGAGATATATCACCTCTTGATAGCCCAGGAGCCCCCAGGGAGCGGTCTCGTCGAGGGTCCGCTGTAACGCAACGTAAGGGATCGGGGTGACGAGCTCGAACAGCGGCGGCAGCGCCTCGCGAATCGGCGCGACGAGTCGGGCGTGTTCCTCCGCGGAAGAGAATCCCACCACAATCAGCAGGTAGCCGGGGATAAAATGGTACTGCCGGGGTACAAACGGCGCCGGCGGGGCGTTGAGCCCGATCGCGATCTGCGCGCCGGCGTCGTCGGGAAGTGCCGGCACGATGTCGCGCGCCAGGCGCAGCACCTGTTCACCGTCCTCCATACCCCAGAAGAACAGTCCCAGATGCACCTCCGGCCCGACCGGGTGCAGCCCGAACTCGAACGTCGTGACGACACCGAAGTTGCCGCCCCCACCGCGGACCGCCCAGAACAGGTCAGCGTGCTCGTCGGCCGACGCGTGCACGTAGCGCCCATCGGCGAGCACCATGTCGACCGAGACCAGGTTGTCGATGCTCAGCCCCGCCTTGTGGGTCAGCCATCCGATGCCACCACCCAGTGTCAGGCCGCCGACCCCGGTGTGGCTGATCACTCCGACGGGTACTGCCAGGCCATGCGTCTGGGTTGCCGCGTCCAGCTCCGCGACGGTGGCACCGCCTCCCACCCTGGCCAGACCACCAGCAGCACAGATCGAGACCCGGCGCATCGCGCTGAGATCGATCATCAGTCCGCCGTCGCAGACACCGGCCCCGGAGAACGCATGGCCACCGCCGCGCACCGAGATCTCCAGCATTTGCTCTCGGGCGAAGGTGAGCGCTGCCGCGATATCGGCTGGCGACACGCAGCGGGCGATCGCAACCGGGCGACGATCGATGTCGTTGTTCCACTGTATGCGCGCAGTGTCGTAATCTGCATCGTCCGGCGTGATCACCTTGCCGGCCAGCACCGTGCGGAGCGCCTCCAGGTGGTGAGTCGAGATTTGCATCATGGAACAGCTCCCAGGCGTCGGGTGAGCACCGGCGTGCGCCTGGTGCGACTTTAGTACAACGTTGTTATTGTGCCGGGATCCCCAACAATCGCACATTGACGATCACCTCGTTACTCGCTGAAACCAGCGATGAGGGGAGGGGTAGCCGCCTCCGGGCCACCCCTCCCTCGCCACCGGCACCGCACGCGATCACCCAAACGGCACCGCTGCGACCTATCAGCTGTAGCAAGCACCGCCAGTACCGCCATCGGCGCTGCCGCCAGCGCCGCCGACACCGGCACCGGCGCTATTGGTCTGGTCTCCGAACAGGTTGATGTTCAAGAGGTTGAGACCGAGACCACCCCGGCCGACGCCGCCCTCGCCACCCACACCGCCGTTGCCGCCACGGCCGCCGCAGGCGCCGGCGCTGAACAGGGACATAACGGTACGGGTCGGCAACAGCTCGACGTGCTGCTCGTTGATCTCAGTAAAGCTCAGTGCGTCGGACATGGAATCCTCCTAGGGAATGTAGTCTCGGGGTGGTACCCGGGGCAAAGACACCTCATCGGTGGCATGCCGATTCGGCAATACATACCCTGCCCAGCGACGCCGCGACAGGCAATCAGTAGTCGCACGTAAGTCTTCAAGCGCGCTACCTAGCCATGGAGTTGGTTTTCTGATACGTAGCCGGCGGTGACATAGACGTAGGTGCAAGACGCCGGGTACCTACTTACGGTGTACGCTCTGGCCTGACATGCGCGTCAAAATACAGTGTACGACACCTTATTCGAATACGCAGTGTGAGATCGATTTCGGTGATACTGACGTTCGAGGGACCAATGGCGAGTAGCTCGCTCTGCAGGAATCCCGGCGGTCCAGCTCGCGTTAAATCTCCTGGTCGGGTGCGCGTACGTGCCGCTGAGTGCGCGGATAGTCGTAGCGAACAAGCGCCTCGTAGCCCAGGGGCATTGCGACCTGGCGACCTGGTCGCCATCGACGGTGACCGCCTCGTGGCGGTGTTGCACGATCTTGGCCCCGCGCTTCGATAGCTGACCCCAGCCCAAGGTAGAGGTGGTTTTGGCCTGGTTCTAGGGTGTCGCGCTGTTCGGCGTGATCCAGACCACGGGGGTGCGGGTGCAGCGCGAGTGGGAGCCGGAAGACCTGATCGCGGCATGGACAATGCTGGATGAGGACTGGCGCCTGGTGGGCAACAAGACGTCGGTGACCAGGCTCGGCTTCAGCGTTTTGCTGAAGTTTTCGAGCTGGAGGCCCGTTTTCCGCGTCACGCCGGCGAGGTACCGAAGGCCGCGTTGCGGTATGTGGCTGGCCAGGTGAAGGTCGACACCGGATTGTTCAAGCAATACGTGTGATCGGGCAGCACGATCGAGTACCACCGGGCGCAGATCCGTACGGCGTTGGGGTTCCGGGAGCCGACCCGGAGCGATGAGGAACGGTTGAGCTCGTGGTTGGCGGCGGAGATCTGCCCGCTGGAGATGACCGACGAGGGGCTCAAACCGCCCTGTGGGCGCGGTGTCGCGCCGCGCGGATCGAGTATCCGGGACCCCGCCACCTGCGTTCGTGCAGCTCAAGCTGGTGTTTCTGGACTCTGGAGCTGCTCACTAGTTGATCTTTCGGGGCGTCCGCCGACGAGCTGGCTGCGAGCGACCGGAGCGCCCGCACATTGACGCAACTGATCGGTTGCCATACTATGGCAACCGATCAGTTGCTACTTGTTTGGAGGCTGTCATGGGATTCCCCGATCGCATCGAGCGGGTCGTCGAGATCGCCCACCCGCCGGCCAAGGTGTGGGCTGCGCTCACCACGGCCGAGGGTCTGGGCAGCTGGTTCGGCAACCAGGCGAGGATCGACCTGCGCCCGGGCGGATCGGCCCAGATGACGTGGACCGGTGGCCACACCGTCGACATGCGGGTCGAAAGGGTCGAGGAGCCGACGGTGTTCGGCTTCACCTGGCACATCTACGGCCTGCCCGATGACGATCCGCGCCGCACCTATGTCGAGTTCACGCTCGAGCCGGTCGGTGCGGGCACGCGGCTGACCGTGGTCGAAACCGGCTTCGCTCAGTTGCCGGAAGACGCCTACCGCAAGGCGTACGACGGCAACACTCAGGGTTGGGCGAGCGAGCTGGGCGAACTGGTCGACTACCTCGATGCCGCCTGACATCGAGGCGATCGCCGAACAGGTCTTCGTCGCCCTGGCCGACCCGAGCCGGCGCGCCATCCTGGCCGCGCTGGCGTCGGGTGGTCCCGCCACGGCCACGGACCTGGCCGATCGCCTGCCGATCACGCGGCAGGCGATCGCCAAACACCTGGCCCTGCTGGCCGAGGCCGGCCTGGTGACGGCCGAACCGGGGGAGCGGCGCCGGGTGCGGTACCGGCTCCGCTCCGCCCCGATGCAAGTGGCGCAGCAGTTCCTGGCCGCGCTGGCCCGCGACTGGGACGGCCCGCTCGACGCGTTGAAGGAGCACCTCACTCGTGAGCCCGGCCATCAGCTCACGGGCACCCACAAACCCCACCCCGCATACCACGAATCTCGGAGGGAATCATGAGTGATCACAGTTTCACCACCAGCTTCTCGGTGGATCGGACTCCGAAGGAAGCCTTCGACGCCATCACGAATGTTCGTGGATGGTGGTCGGAAGAGCTCGACGGCGGCACCGCCGAGCTCGGCAACGAGTTCACGTACCGCTACGAGGACGTTCACCGCTGCACGATCCGAGTGACAGAGGTCGTCCCTGACAGGAGAGTCTCTTGGCTCGTGGTGGAGAACTACTTCGACTTCACTGAGGACAAGACCGAGTGGACGGGCACCACGATCAGCTTCGACATCTCCGAGAAGGACGGCCAGACCGAGATCCGCTTCACACACCAGGGCCTGGTTCCCGAGTACGAGTGCTTCGACGTCTGTTCCACCTCGTGGGGTTTCTTCATCAACGGCAGCCTGCGGAACTTGATCACCACCGGTGAAGGGCAGCCCAACGGCCGCGGCCGCCGTGAGCTTCGGGCGATTCCGGTAGACCACTGCGCTGTTTGCTCGGCGTCGGGTGGTTCCGGCGAGCCTTAAGCCATGAACCCGAGTCTGTCGATGCTGCGCAGGTCGTTACTGAGGTCGCGAAGTGGTCGACCTTGCTTCCGGTCCTGACCCGGCGCTCTAGGACCGGAGCAATTCTCACGCAAATACGACGTTTCACGGTCAATACGGATACCTACGCAGGGGATCCTGCTGAGCGGCGTCCAGCCCACACCCCTGACCTAACGCATGATCTTGGACCTGAACTGGAAGGTGGACATCACCATGAAGACACCCCCGATCGTTTCGCTACGAGAGTGGGAGGCAGCGCGCCAGCAGCTGCTCGTGAAAGAGAAGGAGATGACCCGCGCCCGTGATGCGCTGGCCGCGGAGCGTCGGCGGATGCCGTGGCTGGCGGTCGAGAAGGAGTATGAGTTCAACGGACCTGAGGGTAAGGCGAGTCTGCTTGACCTGTTCGAGGGTCGTCGTCAGCTGATCGTTTACCGCGCTTTCTTCGAACCCGGCGTGTTCGGCTGGCCCGACCATGCGTGCCGCGGCTGTTCCCTGGTGGCCGATCAGGTCGCCCACGTCGCCCATGTGAACGCCCGTGATACCAGTCTCGTCCTCGTCTCGCGCGCGCCGCAGCCGGATATCGAGCGTGTGAAGGCACGGATGGGCTGGACGATGCCCTGGTACACTATGACCGACGAATTCGACACCGACTTCGGTGTGGACGAATGGCACGGCACGAACGCGTTCATCCGCGACGGCGACAGCGTGTTCCGCACCTACTTCATCAACAACCGCGGCGACGAAGCATTGGGGAGCACCTGGAGCTACCTCGACATGACCGCGCTCGGGCGGCAGGAGGAGTGGGAGGACTCGCCCGAGGGCTATCCCCAGACCCCACCGTATGAGTGGTGGAACTGGCACGACGAATACGGCGACGCTGAGCCGTCGCAGGGGTGGAGCAGCCAGATCGAGCGCGGCCTGCAGCAGCCGTCGCAGTGATGGAGCGACCCCGACAAAGACGATCTCGAGGACGATGACCGACCGCGGTCCGCCGACCCCTCGAAGGACGGCGACACCACATGAACGCCCATGTCGGCGGCCTGCCGGTCGAG
>JBOHFU010000032.1:13835-15573 GCA_050699675.1 Pseudonocardiaceae bacterium | reverse complement strand
CCGTTGAAGACGATCGCCAGCCGGGCGCCCTTGCCCTCCACCGGCTCCATCTTGTCGATCATGTGCTGCAGGAACAGGAACGAGCCGTCGTTGATGCGCGGCAGGCCGGCGCCGAACCGGCCGCCGTAGCCGAGTTCGGCCTCGGCCTCGATCTCGTCCTTGACCTTCTTCCACTCCACACCGAACGGCGGATTGGCCAGCATGTAGTCGAACTTCCGGCCCTCGTGGCCGTCGTCGCTGAACGAGTTGCCGAAGACGATGCGACCGCGGTGGCTGCTCATGAGCATGTCCGACTCGCAGACCGCCCACGACTCCGCGTTGACCTCCTGCCCGAACAGGTAGACCTCGGCCTTCGGGTTGATCGACTTGATGTGGTCGTCGGCGGCGGTGAGCATGCCGCCGGTGCCGCACGCCGGGTCGAGGATGTTGATGACCTGGCCCTCCCCGGCGACGGTGTCGGCGTCCGGCGCGATCAGCAGGTTCACCATCAGCTTGATGACCTCGCGCGGGGTGAAGTGCTCACCGGCCGTCTCGTTGGAGTCCTCGGCGAACCTGCGGATCAGGTGCTCGAAGACGTAGCCCATGTCGTGGTTGCTGAGCTTGTCGAGGTCTCGCATCGCGGCGAACCGGCCGACCACCTTGTAGAGGATCTTCGCGCTCGCCAGCCGGGTGATCTGGGTGTCCAGATCGAAGCGGGCAAGGATCTCGCGGACCTTCGGCGAGAAGCCGTTGACGTAGTCGCGCAGGTTCTTCGCCACGCTCGGGGCGTCGGCCGCGATCGACGCGAAGTTCTGGGCGGATGTGTTGTAGAACGGCAGCTTCGCCGCGATCTCCAGCAGGCGCTGCTTGTTCTGGATATCGAGCTGGGCGTCCCGCGTGTGGACAGCGTCGCGGGTCGGGGCCATCACCGCGTCGAGGCGGCGCAGCAGCGTGAACGGCAGGATCACCTGGCCGTACTCGTGGCGCTTGTAGTCGCCGCGCAGCAGGTCGGCGACCGACCAGATGTCGCTCGCCATCTTCGAATGGGTCGGTCCCGAACTCACTGTTCACTCATCTCGCTCTCGGTCGCGTCGACGGCGATGCTCCCGCGCCCGGTCAGCGCCCGCGGGGTCAGGGCACCGGTCGTCAGGCCGTGGATGGTCTGGTCGAGCACGTGCACGCTCACCGCGGCGAGTGCGGACACGGCTCCTTGCAGGTCGAGCAGGTGCCGGAACGCCTCGCCGTAGCGGCGTTGCTCGGCCACCGGCATCCGGGGGATGCGGCATCGCCGCAGGTCGTCGCGGCTCAACGCGCCGTGCGTGTTGGCCACGGGGAGCGCGTTGGCGTCGGCACGCAGGAACATCGTGACGAAGTGCGCGTCCAGGCGCGTTGCGTCGATCTCGACGACCTGAGCGACCCCGGCCTCGTCGGCTGCGGCGCCGTCGGCGACGACCGGCGGACGGCCCAGAGTACGAAGGAGGACATCGCCGGCTCGGGGTGTCGTGTCGCGGGAGCGGATCGTCAACGCACGGACCCGTTCCAGTTCGGCAAGGGTCACGTAGGCGCGATCGGGTTGCGCCGTCGATTCCGCCGGTCGCGGGAATCCCCGGCCGATTCGGGTGTAAAGGGCTTGCAGCCGGGATGTGAGACGGACGAGGTCGTCGGCGACGGGGTCGTGGCGGGGGACCACGTACCGGGACGGCAGCAGGCTGGTGTCCTCGTCGAGGAGTTCGAGGCGTGGGACGGCCCGGACCACCGC
>JBOHFU010000032.1:0-13735 GCA_050699675.1 Pseudonocardiaceae bacterium | reverse complement strand
TCGGAGCACGCGGGGTCGAGAACGGCAGGGGGTTCGCCCTCCTCATCGTCGTCCGGCTCGTCGGCGTTGCTCGGCGCCGCACTCGGGTACGGCGGCGGGAAGAGTGACGCCATCACCCTGGCCAGCAACTCCCCCGGTTTCAGGTCGGCGACGGCACGCTCCTGCGGAGCTGCCTTGAGGTCGTTGTACCCACCGCTCGACGGCGACGCGTCGCCGATGCGCTGGGTACCAGTGTCAGTGCGACCGGCCGTCACCAGCTGACCGGCCTTGCCCGTTGCCACCAACCATGCCTCGACCTGGATCCAGGCGAAGACCGGGCTGCTCGGGCTGCCGCCAACCGGCTGGGGGAAGTCCGCATACCGGCGGCGCCAGTTCGACACGGCGGCACGACCGACGCCGGCGCGCCGTGCGATCGCCGCCGCCGTGACGTGACCCTGCCCGTCGATGTTCACGACTGAGAACCTACCCACCTCGCCGACGACAATCAAATACTGTGAACATTGTTGCCGTTGTTCACAAATACCGCTATCGTTCGTCAGCGCCGCGGCCGGCGCGGCAACGTCCTAGCTCGCTCAAGCGCGGGCGGAGCGGGACGAACTGCGGGCGCAACTCAGTGACGCGGAAGACACCGTCGCGGCGCTCAGGACGTCTTTGAGACAGATGATGCGGGACCAGAGCGTGTGACCCGCTCGGTATTCGGGTGATACGGGCTGATCCGTCCGGGTAGCACTGTCGGTGCGGACGGATAAAAGTCTTGCCTCGTTGCCGTGAACAGAGCAACACTCCGGATTGTTCGCTCCACTGCACTGTTCAGTTTGGAGATGCGAGCTTGACCAGTCGGAACCGGATGGTGCGGCCCGTGTGGTCCGACCGCTCGCCCAAGGGAAAGGGGTGTTGGCCATGTTCTACGACCACTGATCTCGATCGTCGGACTGGGTCCGGTGCCTGCCGGGCCTGGTCCGATCCATCTGACCGCGTTGGACGCCGTGGGGAGAAGTTGATGCCGTCCCAGCCCGCCTATGACCCGCTGGACCCGACGACGTTGGCAAACCCGTATCCGGCTTTCGCCGGTCTGCGGGACACCACGCCCGTGTTCTGGCACGAGGGACTGCGGTCGTGGTGTCTGACGCGGTACGCGGACTGTGTTGCTGTGTTGCGAGACCATGAGCGCTTCGCCCGGGACCGGCGCCGGACGGGAACCGCCGTGCCGGAGCCGAGCCTGAGCGTCCAGTCGCTGGACCCGCCGGAGCAGGCTGGGGTGCGCAGCCTGTTCATGAACGCACTGCGGGCGCAAGCCCTTGTGGCCCTGGAACGCCGGGCGCGGCAGCGACTGGCGTCGGTGCTCGGCCGGCTGGCCGACCGTGCGGAGTTCGACGTGATGGCGGAGGTTGCGGCGCCGTTGTCGGTGGCGGTGGTCTCGGACCTGCTCGGCGTCGACGAGCCCGACATCGGCTCCTTCGCCGCTGTGTCGGACGCGATCATGCGGAGTATGGACGCCGGCCTCGATCCGTCGACGGTCGAGCCGGGCCGGGCAGCCCGCCAGGAGCTGAGTGCGCTGGTGGAGTCCTGGTTCCGCGACTCTGGGCGGCCCGGGCTGTTGTCGCACGTCAGACAGCACGCCGATCGGACAGCCGGAACGGATGTCGAGGTGTATGTGCGCAACACCGCCCGGGTGATGTTCCAAGGCGGCTACAGCACGATGACCGCCGCCATCGGCAACGCTGTGCATACCCTGCTGCACCACCCTGATGCCTTGGAGCGGATGCGTGATGGGGCGGTACTGCGCACCGGTGTCGATGAACTGGTGCGCTTCGACGGACCGGTGCAGGGCACGAGCCGTATCGCCACCGCCCCCGCGACCATCGGCGATGTCACCATCCGGCCGAGTGAGACCGTGCTGACCTTGTTCGCCGCCGCCAACCACGACCCGACACAGTTCCCGCAGCCAGACCGGCTGTCGTTGGACCGCTCGCCCAACCGACACCTCGGCTACGGCTGGGGCACCCACTCGTGCATCGGAACCGTGCCCGCCCAAACCGCCCTGCGTGCCCTGGTCGCCAGCCTGCTGGACCACCCGAGCCCGCTGCGCGCCGCCGGTCCGCCACGGCGCCGACGCACCGCGACCATGCGCGTCTTCGACGTGCTGCCCGCCACCTTCCGTACGTGACCTACTCGTCCGCCTGGGCCACTGGGTGGGCGCCTGCGCGATTGGGAGTGCATTCGTGAGGATCCTCATCGGCAATCACATCGACCCTGCAATCCGCGATCGGGGCGACCTGCGCGCATGGACACAGCGCGTCGTGTGGTTCGCGCGCGAGGGAGACGTGGTCGTGCTGTCCGACGAGCCGGACAAGCGGTTCCTCACCTACGCGACCTCGTTCACCGGCGTGAACCCCGATGGCCTGCGCATCCTGGTCCCACCGGCCGGACACCACGGTGGACGGCTGCTCGACCCGGAGAGCCTGACCAGCGCGGAGTTCCTCCGCACCGTTCGCGACGTGCTCGACGAAGCCGGTTCAGACCAGGTCGAGGAGGTCTTCGCGCTGTGGCCATCGGCGCACGTGTCCCGCTTCGCCGCCGCGCTGGGCGTCGACGACCGGTTCCCCGGAGCTGGATTCTTCGCCCAGTGCGGCGGCGAGTTGGGCAACAACAAGGCGACCTTTCGGGCGCTGGCGGCCGGGGCCGGGGTCCCGATCCCTGCGGGCGCGGTGTGCCGCAGCCGCCGCGAAGCAGTCGCCGCGACCGCGGACTTGCTGGCCGAAACGGGAACGGTCGTCGTCAAGCAGGCCCACAACGGAGCCGGAGTGGGTAACCAACTCGTCTTGCGCGATGCCTCGCTGGCCTCCGACCATGTCGGAGCCCGCCACCTCCCACCAGCTCGACAACGACGATCCGGAGGCGATCGAGGCGTACTGGACCCAGCGCTGGGACTGGGCCTCCGTGCAGAGCCGTTTCCCCGTCGTCATCGAGGAGTTCACACCGCACACGATGTCGGTGTACTCCGAGCACTACGCCACAGACGACGGGACACAGCCGACCGAGATGGGCCGCTGCACTACGTCGGACGGCGCCTGAGCCACCAGGTCGTCCCGCTGCGCGGGGTCGGCCAGGACGTCCGCGAGCAACTGCTGCGTGGCGGGGCACGACTGGCCGAGACCTACCGGGCGCTCGGATACCGCGGCCACCTCAGCGCGGACGCGATCGTGACCACCACAGGGAGGGTCGTGTTCACCGAGGTCAACGCGCAAGTGTCAGGATCGCTGCACATCTATCAGGTCATCGCCCATCGCATCGTCGGCGTCACCGCCGCCCCGGAGCGGTCGGTGGTGGAGTATCACGTGCCGCCCACCTGGGCGGTTGCCGACTTCGAGACCTTCCTCGCCGCCGTCGACGAGTTCGGCTGCGCCTACGACCCCGACACCCGCACCGGCGTCATCGTCTCGATGCCGACCATCCCGCTCGAAGCGGGCCGCGCCCAGTTCGTGTTCTGCATCGCCTACGGCACCGACGCCGACCGCCAGGCGATGTTCGACCGGCTCGATTCCCGGTTCGCGACCGTCCCCGCGAACACCTACACCGCCAGCGACCACATCGGCGTACCACGCCCGCCCGCACCCTGACACCCGGTCCCGGGAGACGACCTGACGATGAACAGACACCACGGCCCGCACTGTCCGAGGCCGCCCAGCTCGAACCTACCTTCGACGCCGACCGCTTGGCACGGGAGCTGGCCGAGGTCACTGACCACCGCTGGCAGCCGCAGCGCATCCACAACCACGGTGGGGGCTTCGGAGCCGGCCAGCACCATCGACTGGCGAGTCCTGCCGCTGCGCAGCCCCGGCGGCGACGCCGACCGGACCGACCCCGGTGGCCCCGGCCCGACCGACTTCGAACAATCTGGCTGCAACGGCTGCCGTACCTGCGCGGCATCCTCGACAGCATCCCGGCCCCGCTCAACGCCGTCCGGCTGATGGCGCTGGGCCCCAGCGCCGCCTCACAGCCCACCACGACCCGAAATACGCCCTGCTGCGAGCCCCCCGTGGCCGAGCACTGCAGGAACGGCACATCACGGCCCCAACAGACCGGCGATGACACCCCGCCACCCCCGATTCGCCGTCCGAATACCGCAAGGGAGGAACCCGTCCATGCAGCTGAACAGCCACGACGACTTCACGCCACTGCGCGAGATCATCGTCGGCTCCGCCGAGAACTACCTCTCCCACGACCGGGACGTGACCTTCGAGCTGTTCCACCATGAAAGCCTGACCGGATTTCGCTCCGACTGGGCCTACCCGCGCCTGACCGCCGCCGACGGCGACCGCACGGTCCGGAACTGGAGCATCAAGCAGCGCTATACCGAGGAACTTCACGAGGACGTGGAGAACCTGGCCGCGACGCTAGCCGCCCTCGGTGTCACAGTCCACCGGCCGCTGCCGCTGCCGCCGAACGCCGCGCCCATCGCCGGCCTGGGATGGCAGGCCGTGCCCACCCCGGCGCTGAACATCCGCGACAACACGCTCATTCTCGGCGACGAGATCATCGAGACACCGCCGGCCATCCGCTCCCGCTACCTGGAAACCCGTCTGCTGGCCCCGATCTTCCGTCGCTACCACGAGGCCGGCGCGCGGTGGACGACGATGCCCCGGCCGCTGCTGACCGACCTGTCCTTCGAGTTGTCCTACGCCCGCGACACCGCGACCACCCTGGGCGGTCCGACCGAGCCGATCGCCGATCCCCAGCCCAGCCCCTACGACGTCGGCTTCGAGATGATGCTCGACGGCGCCCAAGTCCTGCGCCTGGGCCGTGACCTGGTCGTCAACATCGCCCACGACAACCACCGGATGGCCCTGGACTGGCTGCAACGTCACCTAGGCGACCGGTACCGCATCCACCGCGTCGACCGCATGGCCGACAACCACATCGACAGCATGCTCCTGGCTCTGGCGCCTGGGGTCTTTCTCGCCCGCCACGACGGCATCCGCGACATGCTGCCCGCAACCTTGCGGTCGTGGAAGTTCATCGTGCCGCCCGAACCCGACCCCGGTGCGTTCCCCGCCTACGACGACGAGGACCTGGTCCTCACCAGCCCCTACATCGACCTCAACGTCCTGTCAGTCAACGAGGACACCGTCCTGGTCAACGCCGACTGCACTGGCCTGCTCAAGACGCTCGACGCCGAAGGCTTCACCACTGTTCCCGTGCGGCACCGGCACCGGCGCCTGTTCGGCGGCGGGTTCCACTGCTTCACCCTGGACACCCACCGCGACGGCGGCGGTGAGGACTACCTGTCGTGACCACGGCCCGCGTGCTGCTGATGGAGGCGGCGGGACCCGAGTCCGCCGCTCTCGTCGAGACCGCCACCGCCCGTGGCTACCAGGTTCACGCCGCCACTGGGCCCGAGCAGTTCGCCACCTACAGCACCGAGCTGCGCACGGCGCTCTCCGGCTGCCTGCGGACCGACTTCTCTCGGCCCGAACAAGCAATCGATGACATCCTCGGCTACGCCCGTCGGGTCGGTGTCGACGCGGTGCTGACCACCAACGAATACCTCACGCCGCTCGTCGCCGACATCTGCTCCGCGCTGGGCCTGCCCGGCAATGACCCGGCCGTGGCCGGGGCCGCTCGCAACAAGGCTGCAATGGTCGAGCAGTTCGGCCGCTGCGGCGTCACCGCACCCCACACCCGCGTCCTGCGCCACGAATCCGAACTACGTCGCCTCGCCGCAGCCGACCAGGTGACGTTCCCCTGCATCATCAAGCCGACGGAGGGAGCGGGCTCGGCCGGCGTTACTGTCGTGATGTGCGGAGCCGAGGCCGCAGCCGCGTTCCGGGCCGCCCAGGACCGGCACGGGATGGGCCTCGATCCGCGGGTCTTGGTCCAGGAACTCGTCGACGGCGTCGAGTACAGCGTCGAATCAATCACCCAGAACGGGACGAGCACGCACCTGTGCGTGACCCACAAGATCGTCACCAACGGCGCACACAGCGCCGAGCTCGGTCACGGACTTCCGGTTGTCCTGCCACCGCAGGTCGAGCAGGCCGTGTACAAGCAGGTTGACCTGGCCATCGCCGCAGTCGGGATCCGCAACGGGGCCTCGCACACCGAGGTGATGCTGACACCGAACGGCCAGTGCACCGTGATCGAGATCGGCGCCCGCATCGGAGCCGGGCACATCGGCTTCCTCATCCAGCACGCCGTCGGCATCGATCCGTGGGCGGCCTGCCTCGACACCGCCCTGGGCCGCCCAGCCCAACTGTCCCCGACCCGCGGTGGCTACGCCACCGTGCGATTCCTGACCACACCACACCCAGGACGCCTTGCCGCTGTGACCGGGCTACCCGACCACAGCCCGCAAGTCCCGGTCGTCTGGGTACGCAAGGCCCTGGGAGAGACCGTGAACGGAACCGAGGACAACACCGGCCGTCTCGGCAGCTTCATCGTGATCGGCCCCGACCGGCACCACGTCGACCGCGACGCGGACCGCCTCCTGGCCCAGGTCCGGATCGAGGTCGAGCCACTCGAGCAGAGCGGTCACTCGACCGACCAATGCGACTCACGATGACCCGGCTGGGTCTCCGATCGATCACAGCGGGCTGCTTCCCGACTCCCGCCCTGATCCTGCGCACCAACGATCCCGCCTCCCAGCGCGACCTGCGCATGTTCGCCCACCAGCAAGCTGAGGCAGCCCGATCACTCCACCAGACGCTGACCGGCCATCTACGCCAGGCCCGCAGCATCGACGCGCGTGCCGCTGTTTTCACGACCGCGTTCAGCGCAGCAGAGGACTGGCGCTACCGGATCGCGGCGACCACCCCGCACCCCAACGGGCGATACAGCGCAAGCCACGCCGAGCGGTTCCGCACACCGATCACCGACAACAACCCCAACCTCGTCCGCATCGGGGAGCCCGAGCGGTTCACCGACGGCGCCGTGTGGAACCCGATCACCCGGACCTACGCCAGAGGCGCCGAGACCCCGGCCAGCCGAACCATGCGGCAATTCGCTGCCCTGGCCGCCGAGAGGTTCGCCGACTCGCCGAACGTGGACGTCGTGTGCAACCGCGTCACCCTGACAGACGGCCGTGTCGCGGACGGGACGCGGCTGCTGCGAGGCGATGCCGCCCGCCGCGCCGCCACCGAGATGGTCGCCCGGATCGCCGCACGAGCCGGAGACACCTCCCGCATCATCACCGACGGCGACCTGATCTACCTCGCGAGCGCGGCAGACACCGACCGCAAGGCGATCTTCCACAGCGCCATGACACGGCTCGCCCAACACCACGCCACCCCCGCCGCCGCGTTGACCGCCTGGTTGGCGGCGGCGTACCTGCTCTACCAGGCACCACGCAGAAAACGAGGCAGCGACGCCACCATCCGCACATTCCTCATCGCCGCCGGCACCACCTTGCTGGACCACCCACCCGTTCTGTTACACGACCTCGACCTCAATGCCTACCTCCAACCAGCCGAGCAGTTCGCGGCCGAGTTACGGGCCACACAGCACAGCGTCCATATCGCACCGTGACCTTCCTGGTAACCCGGAGCCGCGACTCACGCCTGCAGTTGGTCGAGCACGTCCCTCATCTGCCCATACGTCTCCGGCACCGCGTCAGCGTTTCCCAACCGATGCCGCTCCAAGCGGATAGCACCGATGTGCTTGGCCAGATAGAACAACGACCGCCGAGCAGCAGCGGCCGTAGACGGCCGAGGCCCGTAGGTTTCCCAGAACGCGTCCCGCTCCGTGCCAGGTTTCTTGGCCGCCATGAAGATCGGCCAATCAGACTCAGGATCCCCCCACGACGTACGGTCGTTGTCGAACACCCCAGTGATCGTGGGCTCCGGCGCATCGGACGCCATCATGACGTTGACCGTCCACAGATCACCATGCAGCAGCCGTGGTTCGGTCACCTCGTTCAGCACCGCCTGGTGCTTGTCCGCCGCGGCTATCACCTCCTGCACGTCCACGGAGTCGAGACTGGCGTCGTCCAGGTCGGCCACGAGATCGGCGAAGAACGCGGTCACCGCCTCGCCCCAGGTGCCAAACCCGGGGCCGGTCACGGGGCCGAACTGTTCCCCTCGAACAGAGTGGATGCTGCGGGCGATCGTCCCCATCTGCCGGAAGAACGACGTCCACGCAGGCCGGGGGTATTGCCCTATGCCTTCCGGACCCGAAACCCCGTCGAGCATCGTCTGGAACAAGTAGTCCCTGCCGATGATATCGTGGGTGAAGTCCGCCGCGAGTGTGCGCGGAATCATCGGCGCAATCGGCGCGAGATACGGCGCGCTCGCATACTCATTGCGCATCAGTCCGCGCTCGATGCGGTACTGGCGCGCGGGTTCGGGGGCAACGCGAAGGATGACCGGACGGTCCTCGCTGATGTCGACGCGGTAGGTGTTGTTGTACATTCCGTTGCCGAGTTCGACGGCCGAGGAAACGCGCACGCTCGACCCGAACGCTCGTCGGCACATCGCCTCGATCGACTCGGCGGTCACTGACTGCTGGAACGCATCATGGGCGCGCTCAATCGGACGGAACTCCACGCAGACTCCTTCACTGTTCACACGGGCGTGGTCAGGCACGGTCAAGGCGCGCCATCGTCACAGGTCGAATTCGCGATCCTTGGCACCGGCCAAGAACGCGGTCCACTCCTCAGGGGTATACACATGCGGGGCCAATTCAGGATGCTTGGAATGCCGAACAGCGACCCGCCCGTCACGGGTCAGACCGACCTCGACACAGTTGTCACCACCGTTGGAGTACGACGACTTCCGAAACGGCGTAGCGAGATCAAGTTCTGGCTGCATAGTCATGATGGCGCTTCCTACTTGCCGGTGAGTTCAGCGGCCACGCGCTTGAGCAACTCCACACTCTTCCGCGGAGTCAAGGAAGCTCGCAGCAGCCGCTCATAGAGGTTGATGTACCGCGTGACCTGCGTTTCCTCGGCCAGCGAAGTAAGCACCACGTCAGTGGTCACCGTATCCACCGCGACCACCCGAGGATCCCGCGGATCAGAGTAGGCGTAGACCGAGAACGCCGAGCGAGGAATCACATACCCGTCGATGGCCGCATCCACCGGCAGCACCCGCACAGTGATCTTCGGCTCGCGGGCACACGCCACCAAGTGCTGCACCTGCGACCCAGCAACCTCAGGTGGAGCGGACAGCCGACGAAGCGCGATCTCGTCCAGCACCACCTCATACGACGGCCCGTCAGGCCGACGCAACATCCGCTGCCGCGTCTGCCGCGCCTCCACCGCACGCTCGGACTGAAACATCACCGGGCCGATCTCCGCCTCAGCCACCTGGCGCTGATAGGCGAACTCGCGAGTCTGCAACAGGCCCGGGATGAACGGCTGGAACTCCATGATCGACACCGCGCCCGCCTCCAGGTCCGCATACAGGGCCTGCCGGGCACCCATCGCCTGCCCGAACGAGGCCCACCAACCACGTTCCGACGCATCCCGGGCGACCGCCATGATCTCCGTCCACCGGTCACCGTCCACCCCCAGCTCGTCGATAAGCCGCATCACCGTGGCCTGACCGTCCCGTATGAGGTGTCCATTCTCCAGCCGGGTGATCTTCATCCGTGACTGCCCGAGGCGCTTGGCCAGGTCCGCGTGCGTCAACCCGGCAGCCTCCCGCAGCACACGCAGCTCAACCGCCAACCGCTGCCGACGCACGTACGGACTGATCAACACACCCCCTGCACACGGCGCATCACTGAACAGTTCGACTTAGCGTGCAGGTCAGCAGCCTAACTCACGGCATCAGTCAGCAATAGCCAGACCGAAGCACACGTTCGGGTCGACGCGAGGCCCTGCCGCCAGCGTCGTCGGAACACGCAATGCTGGGCGTGGTAGTCGCAACGCAGCAGGCCGACCGGGCCAGATCACGTCCCTCATGTACCAGAATGACCGATCTCGCGGCGACCTGCGAGGGAGGCTTGACACCCGAGATAACGGCGATGCCGTGGGCCATGCCGAGGTCAGTGTGCCCGCCGCGGAAACGGTGCGCCGGTTGCCCCGAGGGGATATCGCTGGTCCACCAGCCCGGCGCGCTGCGACCGCAGCGCTCGTGGCCCGCGGAATCTCGCACAGCAGACGCGCGAGGGCGGGCATAGTGTGCCGCGCCGCGGCATGCGTCAGGACCGGCTCCACCACGCGCCGCCGCGACAGCGACACTACATACAGCCGATCATTATCGGCGGTGACCGCGAGATCCTGCACCGGGATCCGACCCCGCACTCCGGCGCGGTGCTCGCCCAGAGAGATCACATGAGGCAACACCAGCGGCGCCCGGACGACGTTCTGCACCCGCGGATGATTCGGCGGGAACGACAACTGCGCGGGCAGCGCACCCTCGACCCCGACCGGCAGCCGGCCGTACAGAGTGACCATCCGCTGCCGATCGGCATTGGACACGACGTCGAGGAACCGGCCGGTCGTGGCGATCGCTGTAGGGCCAATCCCGGTCACCGCCAGCATGAACGCACCCTCGGCCAGCGCCGTCGCGGTGGGCGCGCGGATCTCGACGCACAAGTCCACATGCGGCGCAGATCGCACCGCATCCCTCCCGCTGACGGCCAAAGCGTCGATATCGTCGTCGTCAAGCACGATTTCCCGCGCGCTATCCAGCGCCGCCTGCTGAGCCAGCCTCAGCAGCCGCTCATCGCGCCGCGACATCCCCGCCGCCGGGACCGGTCGCCCCTGCTGACTGTAGTGGCGGGGAAACCCGAGACCGGCAGTGGGATCAACGAGCTGCTCAACCGGAACCACAGCGCCGGACCCATACCGGGAGACAAACCTGCCGTGATACTCGCGCCACCCCGGATTCCCGGTCGGGTAACGGGCCAGTCTCAGCAACGCCTCGGCAGCCGATTCGGCTTCGGTCGCCACCTGCGGGGGCAACACCATCGTGACGCCGAGCCGCAGATCCACCATCAGCGGCTGGTCGGCAGCGTTCGACAGCGCCCGCATCCGCGTGGGCTGTGACGCACCGACACCTCTACCGACGTGCCATGACCGGGGTCGCCGGCCCGTGGATGCCAGGGCAGCACCAGCCGCTCACCGCGCACCACAACCAGATCGTTGAGCGTGACCGGCAGGTGGCGCCGCAGCGCCGGACATGATTCCAGCGAGGCGATCACCGCGGCCAGCCACACCGTGTCGGCCCGGGTCCGCACGTAGTGGTCGTCAGTCCACCGTGCCGAGAACCGCGGGCCGAAACGCAGCGCAGCCACACCGGCGAACACCCCGAAAGGAGTGGCCCGACCGCGCATCCGCACCAGATACCGGGCGCAGCCCACCGCACACCGCCTCGACGCGGTCGCCAGCACCGGGCTGGCCACCGCGACGGCCTCCGCGACCGGCACCTGCGACCAGACCTCAGCGAGCCATGCGCACCACTGCTCAATCTCGGCATCGTCGTCCAGCTCAGGCCATGGCCGGGCAACGACATCGCCGGTATGCACGCTCGCACGGATCAGTGCCGCATCAACGTATCGATACCACCGCGAACACTCCCGCACCGTCACCCCGATGCCTCCGCACCGCCCAGACAGCCGACGTGAAGCCTGCAGTCATCTCCGGCCGGCAACCCTCCAGAGATCGCCGCAGGTGGCCCTCAGCAGTCGCCTTGCTTCTGGGTGTCACACCCGTTGTCGGTGCTGCCCAGCAGCGCCTCAGCTGCGTCACCGGACTCCACGATTCTGACGTCGAGGTCGAAGTCAACGCCGTCGGCGACCTGGGTGTCGTCCATGGTGTCCTCCTTACTTCCGATGCAAAACCGCCCACATTTTCGACGACGCGGAGTACGACACCTTCATCGCAGGGATCATGCGCGGCGAACTACGACCTCCGGGACCTTCCCGCCCAACCGAGTACCGCCCCGGAAACGTTCGTATTTGACCACCCCCGCCGGCCGCTTCCCTTTTCCACGTCATCGGCGCGATGGACGAGATGCTGGCTGACCTCATCAGCGAGAGCACCCTCGAAGGCTTGGAGGCCGCCCGCAGGCGCACCGGCGGTCGCAAACCCAAGCTCACCAACCGGCAGATCACCATCACCCAGCAGATGTACAACGAGAAAGGAACCGACGGCCGACGCCGCGACACCGTCGCCGTCAGGTCATGGACGCGCGAGGCCGCACCGACGAGAACTCCGCCACCAGCGGCGAGCACATCCGCGGGTTCGGCATCGAGCAGTTCGGGGAGATAGTCAGCCAGATATCCGGGCAGATCGCCGGAGTCCCGCTCACCTTCACCCAGGACCGCGACCGCCCCGCACACGTCACCGGCTCCGACCGCTCGATCAAGCTTCACCTCGGCACGACCCCCGCGGGTCTGCTGCACGATCTGCAGCAGATCGAGCAGGTGTGCACCCGGCCCAGCCCGTTGCCCGAGTTCGAGTTCATCGCACAGGTCCGGCCGTTGAACCCGAAGTCAGAGCGGGCCCTGCGCCTCGACGATCGACTGGACGAGATGCTGAGCGGGGCCGAGGTGAACCGGCTCGCACTAGCCGTGCCCAGCGACTGCCGCGACCGGTTCGAGTTCGCCGAGTCCTTCAGCATTGCCCTCGCGGGCAAGTCCCAGCAGGTCGGCGAGCTGGACGTCGACGACCTCGTCGGGGCCGTCGCGGACAAGCCGGAGGGACAGCGGCTGCGGGCGCTGCGCCAGGGTCGCATCCAGATGTTCGCCGACACCGAGGGCGCCGACCGCATCAGCCGCAACGTCCCCGTCGACCACTGGCTTACCGCCGAGGTGCCCGACGGCGTCGTTCACTATTTCTACTGGCAGGGCCAGTGGTACGAGATCGGCGCCGAGTACCTCACCGTGATCGAGAGCAGGATCGCCGAGCTGCTGGACCGGCCCAGCAGCGTCGCCATGCCCCCGTGGCCGAAGGGCCACGACCACGACGAGAGCTGGTACAACGAGCAGGTCGCCGCGCAGCCCGGGTACTTGCTGCTGGACAAGAAGACCGTGCACACCGGGCGATTCCGGGGCGGCGGCCTCGAGATGGCCGATGTGCTGGGACCCGACGGCCAGTTCATCTGCGTCAAGAAAGCCGACAAGACTGCCCCGCTGAACCACCTGTTCGCCCAGGGCCGGGTCGCCATCGAGACTCTTCGCTTCGACAGTGAGGCGCGGGAGAAGTTCCTCGCGAAGCTCCCTCCCGATCACCCCGTAGACCCGTCCTTCAGGTCACCGACCGTCGTCTACGGCGTGATGCTGAAGGACGGGGTGCCGCTGACCTCAACGGCACTGTTCGCCTTCGCCAAGGTCTCCCTCCTGCATGCGGTGACCGCGCTACAGGGAATGGGTGCACGCCTGGAGATCGTCTCCATCTCTCGAACGAGTTCGACGGAAGCGGCTGCGCCCCCGGACGGGAAGGCGGTGTAGCAGTTCACAGCCGGCATCCAATCGAGCTGCAGTGCGAGGGCCCCAGTTGAGGGTCAACCAGGCCGCACGACCTCAGAGAGCTCTGGTGTCGAACTCGGCAACAAGGGCGCGGGTCACCGGATCGTCACGGCTCGTTCTGCTGGGTGGAGCGGACGCCGGGGATCTCGTCGTTACGGAATGCGTCGACGAACAGCCGGTGGTCGTCACGCACCACCGCCGCGTACTCCCGGGCAAAAGTGGTCAACCAGTCGACGAACTCGGCCTCCCGGTCGCCGATCACCGCGGTGATCGCGTTCTCGGTCTGGAACGGCACCAGGGTGTGGTCGGAGTCGGAGTCCGA
>JBOHFU010000031.1:0-15631 GCA_050699675.1 Pseudonocardiaceae bacterium | reverse complement strand
GCATCGGCCCCGACTCGATCGACCAGGTTGACGGTCATGTTGTAGCCGGGCCGAAACGAGCTGCGCAGCGGGTAGGTGCGGGCCGACGCCAGCCCGGCAACCTGCGCCGGGTCCACCCCGGGTTGCCAGAGCACGACGGCATGACCCTCGACGTCGATGCCGCGCCGCCCGGCCCGTCCGGTCAGCTGGGTGTACTCGCCGGGCGTGAGATCGAGGTGGGCTTCTCCGTTGAACTTGACCAACCGCTCCAACACCACCGTGCGGGCCGGCATGTTGATTCCCAGCGCGAGGGTCTCGGTGGCGAACACCGCCTTGACCAACCCGCGGACGAACAACTGCTCGACGGTCTCCTTGAACGCGGGCAACATCCCGGCGTGGTGCGCCGCGACGCCCCGCTCCAAGGCTTCCCGCCACTCCCAGAAGCCGAGCACCCCGAGGTCGCCCTCGAGCAGGTCGGCGGTTTGGGTGTCCACCACCGCGCGGATCTGCGCAGACTCCTCGGGGGTGGTCAGCCGCAGCCCGCTGCGTACGCACTGGTTCACCGCGGCATCGCAGCCGGCCCGGCTGAAGATGAACGTGATCGCAGGCAGCAATCCGTCGCGATCCAGCCGCGCCACCACGTCCACCCGGGGTGGCGGGCGGAACCGGGGTCCACCGTCGCGCCCGCGGCGCGGCCGATCCCACCCGGCGTGGCGCTCCGACTCCTGCACGCGCCGGACCAGGTGCCGGTCGACAGTAAGGCGGTCGCTACTGGCGGTGTTGTTCCTGGTGAACAGGTCGAACATCCGCGAACCGACCATCATGTGCTGCCACAGCGGTACCGGACGGTGCTCGTCGACCACCACCGCGGTGTCGCCGCGCACGTCGACCAGCCACTCGCCGAACTCCTCGGCATTGCCCACCGTGGCGGACAGGCCGATCAGCCGCACGCTGTCCGGAAGGTTGAGGATCACCTCCTCCCAGACCGCGCCGCGGAACCGGTCGGCGAGGTAGTGCACCTCGTCCATCACCACGTAGGCCAGCCCGTTGAGAGTGGGCGACCCGGCGTAGAGCATGTTGCGCAGCACCTCGGTGGTCATCACGACCACCGGTGCGCTCCCGTTGATCGAGGTGTCCCCGGTGAGCAGGCCGACGGTGCCCGCGCCATGCCGGGATACCAGATCGGTGTACTTCTGGTTGGACAGCGCCTTGATCGGAGTCGTGTAGAAGCACTTGCGGCGCTGCGACAATGCCAGGTGTACCGCGAACTCACCGACCACGGTCTTTCCCGCACCGGTGGGGGCGCACACCAGCACCCCATGTCCGTCCTCGAGGGCAACGCAGGACTGCCGCTGGAACAGATCGAGCTCGAAGCTCAGGCCGCCGGCGAACTCCTTGAGGAGAGACGCCTCGGTGAGCGCGCGGCTGTCCACTGCCTCAGGCTAGGCCACGATGGTGAACGCACCGGCTCAGGTGGCGTCGTTGTAGCGGGGTGCCGGGCTATCCGACGCCGCGTCATTCGGCCCCGCGTCATCAGACTCTGTGGGTTCCACCTGATGGTCCAGCGGGGAGGGTTCGTCGGGGTCGAGGTCGTCCAAGCCCTGTTCGGCGCGCTGGCGTGCCACGGCGCGGTCGTGCGCCCGAGCGATCAGCACCGACGCCTCGAATAACACGACCAGCGCGCCGGCCAGAGCCAGCATGGAGATCGGGTCGCTGCCCGGGGTGGCGACGGCGGCCAGCACGAACAATCCGAACAGGATGCCGCGCTGCCAGCGCTTGAGCTTCGCATACGGCAACACCCCCACCCGATTGAGCATCACCACCAGCAGCGGCAGCTCGAAGGCCAGGCCGAAGACCGCCAGCATGGTGAGCAGGAAGCCGACATAGGCCTGGCCGGTCAGCGCGGTGATGAACTGCCCGGCGCCTAGATTCGCCAGGAAGGACAAACCGGCAGGCACCACGTAGTAGGCGAGAACCGCGCCTACGGCGAACAGCACACTGGACGTGCCGACGAAGGCGACGGCGAACTTGCGCTCCTTCGTGTAAAGCCCGGGTGTGATGAAGGCCCACACCTGGTAGACCCAGATCGGGGCGGTAAACACCGCGCCCGCCGCCAGGCCCACCTGCATTCGAAGGGTGAACACCTCGAACGGGCTGGTCTGCAGCAACTGGCACCGGCCTTGGTTCGGGGTCAGCCGCAGCGTCTCCGGCAGCCCGCAGTACGGCCGGGTAATCAGGTCGCCGAGGCTGGGCAGGCCCAGCGGGGAAATCCCCCACCAGACGAACCCGAGGACGCCGCCGAGCGCGATCGCCGACACCGCGACGAACAACCGGTAGCGCAGCTCGTAGAGGTGCTCCATGAGGGTCATGGAGCCATCCGAGTTGACCTTGCGCCGACGGCCCGACCCAGCGCGGAAGCGCCCAGCCGGGAAACGCATCCCGCTCACCCGATTCTCTCCGTCAGCGGGTGGTGTCGTTGTGCCGCTGGGGCTCCTCAACCGGCGTCGTTGCGGGACCCGACGGTGGCAGCGACTGCTGCTGGGACGTCGGCTGGGACGTCGGCTGGGTCGCCTCGTCCTCTGAGCGCATACCCTTGGTTTCGGCCTTGAGGATGCGCATGGACTGCCCGATGGCCCGGGCGGCCCCCGGCAGCTTGGTCGCACCGAACAGCAGAACCAGCACGCCGAGGAGCAATACCAGCTCCCAACCAGTCGGAATGCCCACTATGGGCCTCCTCTCTCACCTCTGTGCGGAATCGATGCTACGCGGTCGGGGCGCATCGGAAGTTCCTGCGTTACCGTGACGGCGCCGTTGGGCCAACTTCACCCGTAGCGTCGCGATCCGGGCGGCCAGCAGGTCGCTGCGGTCGGCGAGCCCGGCGCGGCTGATGCGAGCTGTCCCGGCCAGCCGCCGGGCCGTGCCGATCAACCTCATCAGTAGCGTGAGCAGCACCACAACGCCGACGCCGGCTACCAGTGCGCTGATCAGATAGGGCACGGGGGTGACGTTAGCCCTGCTTGCCGGATGGCAGGTGACTGGACCTGTGCACCGCAGCGCGGGCTCGCTGTGCCACCGCCGCAGCCAGCTCGGGGGGCTCCCGGACCATCACGTCGGCGCCCAGCCCCAGCACCAGACGCACCATCCAACCGGTGTCGGCGTAGCGCATTCGCACGGTTGCGGCTCCCCCTTGGCCCTCGGTCAGCTCCTCTACCGGGTAGTACTCGGCGACCCAGCGGGCATCTGGAGCCAGGGTGAGCACGGCGACCTGCTGGTCGGGCTGCGCGCGGAACAACCCGGCCGACACGTCGGTGGGGCGGGCGTGCGGTGGCGGCACGGCCGGCTCGTCCAGCGTCGCGACATGCTCGATGCGGTCCAGCCGGAACAGCCGCACTCCCTCGGCGCAGCGGCACCAGGCCTCCAGGTAGCTGCGGCCTTCGACCAGGAGCAGCCGCATCGGGTCCACGGTGCGCTCCCCTACCGCGTCGCGGGAGGCGGTGTAGTAGCGGATTCGCAGCGCGCGGCGGTGGTCCAGCGCGTCGCGCACCGCGGCCAGCGCGGCCTCTTCCCTGGTAGCCAACCCGACTACCACGCCATCGGCCTGCCCGGCTGCCGCCTCGATCTTGGCCAGCGCTCGCCGCACCGCCCCGGCATCGACCACGCCGGGCGTCTCGGCCAGCGCTCGCAGCGCCACCACCAACGCGGTCGCCTCCGCACCGGACAGTCGCAGCGGGCGGCGCATACCGGCGTCGAAGGTGACGGTCACGGTGTCGCCCTCAAAGGACAGGTCGATGAGGTCACCAGGCCCGTAGCCGGGCAGCCCGCACATCCACAGCAGCTCCAGGTCGCGGCGCAGCTGCCGGACAGTGACGTCGAAATCGGCGGCCACCTCCTCGATCGGCACACCGGGCCGAGCCAGCAGGTAAGGCACCAGAGCCAGCAGCCGGGGCAACCGCTCGGCGACCCCCCCGGCCATCAGTCCGCGCTCCCGGCAACCGCCAGCAGTCGGGCTCGCACCGCGTCGGCCAGTTCCGCGGGTTCGACGACCACGGCGTCCGGCCCATGCCCGGCAATCCATCGCGCGGCGACGTCGTAGCCCGGCAGCTGCACCGCAACGAGATCGCCGTCCACCCCGTCCAAGGTCATGTCGCCCAGCACTGTCGCGTGCCTGCGCAGGCCGTGCGCGCGGCCGTCGGCCAGCCACAGCCGGACGGTGTATACCACCGGTGGCGGTTCCGCGGAACCAGCCACGATCTTCAGCAGGTCCACCCCCTCTGGTCGGCGTATCGACCCCGGCGCGCCGACGGTACGCACTGCGCCGACGATCCGGGAGATCCGGAAACAGCGGGTCGCCCCCCGGTCCCGGTCGTGGCCCAGCACGTACCAGCGGCCCCGCCAGGACGCCACCCCCCACGGCTCGAGGGTGCGTGCCGCGGGCTCGGCGGCGGGATGCTTGCGGTGCAGGAAGGTCACGATCTGCCCGGCCTGGACCGCCGAGATCAGTGGGGTCAGCGCTGGCTCCGCGGCTCGTACTCGCGGTTCGACGGGCACCGACGGCTCAGTGTCCACCTCCACCCCAGCGGCGCGCAGTTTGAGCACAGCGCCGTGTGCGGCCCCGGCCAGCTGTGGGGAATCCCACAGCCGGGCGGCCAGTGCGACTGCGGCAGCTTCGTCGGGTTCGAGGTCGATGTCGGGCAGCTCGTAGTCCCGGCGCGCGATGCGGTAGCCCTCCCCGGCGTCGAACCCGGGGGTGCGGCCGGTCTCCAGGGGGACGCCCAGTTCGCGAAGCTCGGCCTTATCCCGCTCGAACATCCGGAAGAACGCCTCGTCGGAGGGCGTCTCAGCGTAGCCGGGCACGATCTGCCGGATCCGTTCGGCGGGCAGGTACGGCCGGCTGGACAGCAGGCAGAGCACCAGGTTGACCAAGCGCTCAGCGCGGGCAGTGGACACATCGTGCAGCCTACGGCTGCCCGTGAGTGGCGATGCGAGCTATGACTGGCATTGCCACTCACGGGGCTCATAGCGAAGCTATGAGCCTCTCCACGCGCTCGTCGACGGCGCGGAACGGGTCCTTGCACAGGACGGTGCGCTGGGCCTGGTCGTTGAGCTTGAGGTGCACCCAGTCGACGGTGAAGTCGCGGCCCGCGGCCTGGGCAGCGGCGATGAAGTCCCCGCGCAGCTTCGCTCGGGTGGTGGCCGGTGGGGTGTCCTTGGCGGCCTCGATCTCGCCGTCGTCGGTCACCCGGTCGACCAGTGCCTTGCGCTGCAACAGGTCGAACAGCCCCCGACCACGGCGGATGTCGTGGTAGGCGAGGTCCAACTGGGCGATCCGCGGGTTGGACAGGTCCATCCGGTGCTTGGCGCGGTACCGCTCCACCAGCCGGTGCTTGATCGCCCAGTCGATCTCACGGTCGATCAGGCTGAGATCCTGCTGCTCGACGGCGCCCAGAGTGCGGTCCCACAGCTCCATCACCCGGTCGGTCAGCGGGTCGGACCCGCGGCGGGCCACGTGCTCCGCGGCGCGCGTATAGTACTCGCGCTGGATGTCCAGCGCGGAAGCCTCGCGGCCGCCCGCTAGTCGCACCCCGCGCCGGCCGGTGAGATCGTGACTGATCTCGCGGATCGCCCGGATCGGGTTGTCCAGGGTGAAGTCACGGAACGCGGTGCCCTCCTCCACCATCTCCAGCACCAGGTTCGCGGTGCCCACCTTGAGCAAGGTGGTCACCTCAGACATGTTCGAGTCACCGACGATCACATGTAGGCGGCGGTACCGCTCGGCGTCGGCGTGCGGCTCATCCCGGGTGTTGATGATCGGGCGGGAGCGGGTGGTCGCCGAGGAGACCCCCTCCCAGATGTGCTCAGCCCGCTGCGACAGGCAGTACACCGCGCCGCGGGGTGTCTGTAGCACCTTGCCCGCGCCGCAGACCAGTTGCCGGGTGACCAGGAAGGGCAACAGCACGTCGGCGATCCGCGAGAATTCACCAGCACGAGCCACCAGGTAGTTCTCGTGGCAGCCGTAGGAGTTGCCTGCGGAGTCGGTGTTGTTCTTGAACAGGAAGATGTCCCCCCCTATACCCTCATCGGCCAGCCGGCGCTCGGCATCCACCAGGAGGTCTTCGAGGATCCGCTCGCCGGCCTTGTCGTGGGTCACCAGCTGGGCCAGGTCGTCGCACTCCGCGGTGGCGTACTCCGGGTGTGAGCCCACGTCGAGGTACAGCCGTGACCCGTTGCGCAGGAATACGTTCGACGAGCGACCCCAGGACACCACCCGGCGGAACAGGTAGCGGGCGACCTCGTCCGGCGACAGCCGGCGCTGGCCGTGGAAGGTGCAGGTGACCCCGAACTCAGTCTCGATGCCGAAGATCCGCCGCTGCATGCCTTCCAGCCTAGGCTGCCCGAGCCGTCCTGCAGGCCGTCCGTACGGGCTCACTTAGGCTGCGCTGGTGCTGGAATGGCTGCGTCGAGTGGCGCGGGAGATCAATCGGGTCGACCACGAGCTAGTGCGCCGCAGCGCCGCCGTCCCCCCCGCAGCTGCCGACGACGGTCTGAAAGCGCTAACCAGGGCCGCCAACCACAGCCTGCTGTGGTTCGCTGTGGCCGCGGCGCTGGCCAGCCGCAAGGGTGTGACCCGGCGGGCCGCGCTGCGCGGCCTGGCCGCGATCGGCGGGGCCAGCTTCACCGTTAACGCGGTGGCCAAACCCCTGCTGCCGCGCCGCCGGCCGGCCTGGGAGGACGTCCCCGTGGGACGCCGGCTGAATCCGAATGAACGCCCGAGCTCGTCGTCGTTTCCCTCCGGCCACGCGGCGTCGGCGGCGGCGTTCGTCACCGCGGTGACGATGGAAAGCCCCGCCATCGGGCTGGCAGTGGCGCCGGTTGCGGCGGCGGTGACCTACTCCCGGGTGCACACCGGCGTGCACTATCCGTTCGACGTGGCCGCCGGGATACTGCTGGGCAGCGGTATCGCGCTGGCCACCCGGCGGTGGTGGCCGCTGCGGGTCGGCGAAGCCGCAGCCAGCAGGCACCTGGCGCGGGTGCCCGCGCTGCCAGCCGGCGATGGTCTGGTGGTATTGGTCAATCCGGGTTCTGGGACTGATGGCGAGGATCCCGGTGCGGAGGTGGTCGCCGGCTGGCCCGCCGCCCGGCAGGTGTCCACCGAGCCTGGTGGCGACCTGACCAAGCAGCTGGAGGCGGAGCTGGATGCCCCTGACCAGCCGCCGGTGCGTGCGTTGGGGGTGGCCGGCGGCGACGGGACGGTGGCGGCGGTGGCGGCGGTGGCGGCCAGCCGGGGGTTGCCGCTGGTGGTTCTACCGGTTGGCACGCTGAACCACTTCGCCCGTGATATCGGGGTGACCGAGGTATCTGATGCCGTCGAGGCGGTGCGCGCCGGCAGCGCAATGGCGGTGGACCTGGGAGGGGTGCAGGTTGACGACTCGCCGCCACGTTGCTTCGTCAACACCGCCAGCCTCGGCGGTTACCCCGACCTGGTGCAGCTGCGCGAACAGCGGGAATCACGCTGGGGCAAGTGGCCAGCAGCGGCCATCGCGCTGATCCGGGTGCTCCGGGAGTCGGATCCGATGGTGGCGCGTATCGACGGCAAGCCGTGCTTGGTGTGGCTGGTGTTCGTGGGCAACGGGCTGTATCGCCCCCGCGGCTTCGCTGCCGCGGCCCGGCACCGGCTGGACTCGGGGTTGTTCGACATCCGCTACGTCCGTGCCGACGTGCCGCTGTCCCGGACCCGGTTCCTCGTCGGGGCGCTGTCCAGTGCGCTGGAGCGAAGCCGCACGTACATCCAGCAGGAGTGTGCTGAGCTGCTGATCGAGGTCCTCGGGCCGCCGGTGGCGCTGGCCACCGACGGCGAGGTCATCGCGGAGGGCCGCCGGTTCCAGTTCTTCACCCAGCCCGCGGCGCTGCAAGTCTATCGCCCGGAGCGCTGAGTAGGCTCCAGCCAATCAGTCAGTCGTCGCAGTCAGTCGGCGCTGCTCGGCCCGGCCGTTCCTCCGTTGGTGCCGTCGGCGTCGGTCCCCTGGTCTGGCAGCGTCCCATGGGGGTCGGCGGCCGGGGTGTCGGTACCGGGCAGCAGTGCGGTCAGCGCCGCCCCGGTGATCCGCCGGAAGGCGCGGTGCGGCCGGGACCGGTCCAACACCGCGACCTCGAGCTGGCCGACCCCCAAGGTGCGTTTGCCGGCGCCGTTGACGCTGGTGGAGGCCGAGCTCAGCGCGGCCACCGCGATGGCGACGGCTTCCGCGGTGTCCATGTCCTGCCGGAAGGACTCCTTGAGTGCCGTGGAGATGGCCTCGGCTTGGCCGCCCATCACGACGAAGTCCGGAGCGTCAACGATCGAGCCGTCGTAAGTCAGATGGTAGAGCTGATCGGCGTCCTGGTTGGCGCCCACCTCGGCAACGCACAGCTCCACCTCGAACGGCTTGTGCTGCTCCGAGAAGATCGTTCCGAGGGTCTGCGCGTACGCGTTGGCCAGCGCCCGCCCGGTCACGTCGCGCCGATCGTAGGAATAGCCGCGGACATCGGCGTGCCGGATCCCGGCTTGGCGAAGGTTCTCGTACTCGTTGTAGCGGCCGACGGCGGCGAACCCGATCCGATCGTAGATCTCCGAGACCTTGTGCAGTGCGGTGGAGAGGTTCTCGGCGACGAACAGCACCCCGCGTGAGTAGCTGAGCACCACCACACCGCGGCCTCGAGCGATGCCCTTGCGGGCGAGCTCGGAGCGGTCGCGCATGATCTGCTCGACCGAGGCGTAGAACGGCATCGTCACAGCGGGAGCTCCTGGGTGGCGACGGGTTCGGCAGCGAACCCGAGTGTCTTCGGCTGGTCCGGATTCATGTCAGGTAATCGGCGCGGCGTCAGCCTCCGGGCTTTCGCCTGCGTGCCTCCACCACGACGCCGGCGACCTGACCGGCTTGCTCGTCGGGGAGTCTGATCGCCCCGTCCGCTGCGGTGACGGTGACCACCACCGGGTAAATCTTGCGAACGGTGTCCGGTCCGCCGGTCGCGCTGTCATCGTCGGCGGCGTCGTAGAGCGCCTCCATGGCAACCTGGATGGCGGCGTCGGCCTCCATCATGGGGTCGTGCAGCTTCTTCAATGACGAACGGGCGAACAGCGAACCCGAGCCCACCGAGTGGTACCCGACCGTCTCGTCGTAGTAGCCGCCGACGACGTCGTAGGACACGATGCGACCGGCCCGGTGCGGGTCGGTCGCATCGGGGTCGTAGCCAACGAACAGCGGCACCGCAGCCAGCCCCTGCATGGCGGCCGGGAAGTTGCCCCGGACCATACCGGCCAGCCTTTTCGCCTTGCCGTCCAGGGTCAGCGGGACACCCTCGATCTTTTCGTAGTGCTGCAGCTCGACGGCGAACAACCGAACCAGCTCCACCGCGACCCCGGCCGTCCCGGCGATTCCCACCGCAGAGTAGTCGTCAACGACGAACACTTTCTCCATGTCACGCTGGGCGATGAGATTGCCGGCCGTCGCCCGACGGTCCCCGGCGATGAGCACCCCGCCGCGGAAGGTGGCCGCCACGATGGTGGTGCCGTGCGGGCTGACCACCGGTGCAGCGCCACCGTGTGCACCGGTCACCCGGCGCCCGGGCAACAGGTCGGGGGACGTGGCGGCGAGGAACTCGCTGAACGACGAGTTACCCACCATGAAGTACGACGCCGGCAGGGCTGCGCCCGGATAGCGTCCGACCGAGGACTGGTCCATCGGCTGTGATCGTCTCCTAGCTCCCGTTGTCGCGATCTCCCGCTGTCCCGAACATGATGCTCTTGCCGCTGCGTTTGCCTGCCATGGGGGCGTCCTGTCATTCGCCGCCCTTCTGGACATAGGCTCGGACGAAGTCCTCGGCGTTCTCCTCCAGCACGTCATCGATCTCGTCGAGGATCGCGTCCACGTCCTCGCCGAGCTTCTCTCGACGTTCCTGACCGGCTGGCGCGCCATCGCCTGTCTCGTCGTCTCCGTCGCCGCCGCCTTGGCGCTGCACCTTCTCCTGGGACATCTCGCCTCCCGGACCAAAGTTGTCTCTAGCAAACAGTACCCAGCAACTCCGACAATCGCTGCCACGCCAGTTGGGTGATCAGCCTCGGGTGAGCGCCTCCACAAGCTCCGCAGCGGTGGCCGAGGCGTCCAGCAGCGCCCCAACATGCGCGCGGGTGCCCCGCAACGGTTCCAGGGTCGGGATGCGGACCAGCGACTCGCGGCCCAGATCGAAGATCACTGAGTCCCAGGACGCCGCTGCCACCTCTGTCGCGTAGCGCTCAAGACACCGACCGCGGAAGTAGGCGCGGGTGTCCTCCGGGGGCCGGGTGATGGCCGCGCGCACCTCCTCTTCGGTGACCAGCCGCTTCATCGAGCCGCGGGCCACCAGGCGGTTGTACAGGCCCTTGTGCATCCGAACGTCGGAGTACTGCAGATCCACCAGGTGCAGCCGGGGCGAGGCCCATCCCAGACTGTCCCGCGCCCGGTAGCCCTCGAGTAGCTGCAGCTTGGCCGGCCAGTCCAGCCGATCGGCGCACTCCATCGGGTCCCGTGCCAGCGCGTCGAGCACCTCGCCCCAGGTGCTGAGGATATTGTCGGCGGTGCTATCCGGGCTGCCTTCGCGCGCGAAGAACTGCGCGACCCGCTCGTGGTAAGCCCATTGCAGGTCTAGGCCAGTGAGGTGGCAACCACCGGATACCTCAACCGTCGCCTGCAAGGACGGATCGCGACTGATCGTGTGCACCGCCCGCACCGCGTCGACCAGCCGCAGGTCGTCGAAGCGTTCCCCAGCCTCGATCAGGTCCAGCACCAGCGCTGTGGTGCCGACCTTGAGGTAAGTGGAATACTCGGCAAGATTGGCGTCGCCGATGATGACGTGCAGCCGCCGGTACTTGTCGGCGTCGGCGTGTGGTTCATCCCGGGTGTTGATGATGCCGCGCTTGAGCGTGGTCTCCAGCCCAACCTCGACCTCGATGTAGTCCGCCCGCTGGGACAGCTGGAACCCCGCGTGCTCCCCTGCTGGCCCGATGCCCACCCGGCCGGATCCACAGACCACTTGACGGGAGACGAAGAACGGGGTCAACCCGGCGATGACCAGCGTGAACGGCGTGGAGCGCGCCATCAGGTAGTTCTCGTGGGTGCCGTAGGAGGCGCCCTTGCCGTCGACGTTGTTCTTGTACAGCTGGAAGGGAGGCTGGTTGGGAACCGTGCGGGCGCGCAACGCGGCTTCTTCCATGATCCGCTCGCCGGCCTTGTCCCAGATCACCGCATCGCGCGGGTTGGTGACCTCAGGGGCCGAGAACTCCGGGTGCGCGTGGTCGACGTACAGCCGGGCTCCGTTGGTGAGGATGACGTTCGCGGCGCCGAGATCGTCCAGTTCTGGATCAGGCTGAGCGATTCCGGGGACCCCGAGGTCGAACCCGCGGGCGTCCCGCAGCGGGGACTCCACCTCGTAGTCCCATCGGGCCCGCTTGGCCCGCGGCACTTCGGCTGCGGCGGCGTAGGCCAGCACGACCTGGGTCGAGGTCAGGACGGGGTTGGCGGAGTAGTCCCCGGGCACCGAGATGCCGTACTCCACCTCAATTCCCATGATCCGGCGCATACTCGAAGGGTACGTGCGCGGGGCACAGGCGGCTTGTGGTCCGGGCCGCGAATCGGCGCTCGCCGGTCCTTGGCGCCGCCTCTGGGTTATGTCACATTCTGAAATTATTAAACTTTCAACTTGTTATCCGGGGTGTAGCCGCGCAGCGCCGCGCGGGACACCAAGCCCGCCGGCGAGGTTGGCGACGGTTTGAGGCTCTCGTCGACCAGGTTGGCGGTACTTGAAGAGCCACCAACCGACGAGAGTCGCTGCGGAGTACTGCCGTGATCCGCCCGTGGCGAAGCCGGTGAGATCTGCGGCCTGGGCCGTCGACCATCGCGGGTGTCCGGCAATGGCGACCGTGCGGCCAGCGGCCTCGGCGGCGCGGTCGATCGGGATCAGTGGGTCGAGTGCCCGCTGCTGCCGACGAAGGTGAAGAGGATGCGCACCGCGATGTCCTTTCTGCTTGACCGGAGTGCCGCGAAGCTGACCTATAGCGCAAATAGCGTGACAGATCTAAGCCGGACAGGTTTCGCTGCCGTGTGGTGAGATTGTCAAGATCATACCCCGTAGGCTCTACTTGTGGCGTAGCGCGACAATCCAGACACGATTCGTGATATCGAGATATCCCGGTAACTAACCGCACCGCAAGGCGATCTAACCGATGTGACCGAGGTGAGGGGGAACCGGGGTGAAGCAATGCAAGGCCGAGCTGATTTCGGTGACCAAGAGACACCTGGTCGAGAAGGACCGCGAGGCGGACAGCAAGGCTGATGCGCTTGACCAAATGTGGCGTAGGCTCACAGAGGCGAGCGGACCTTCGCCGTCGGTGAATTCTCGACCGGTATCCCGACGGTGGTCGAACAGGTGTCGTCGAAGCGGCTGCGGGAGCCGCAATTCGACGCGGAGACCATGGGCGGGAGGTTCCGGCGATCGATGAGGGATGACCGGGGGTATATGGGTTTCGACCTTCCGGAGTTGGACACGAAGCATGACCCACGTGGTGGCGCTCTCCGCGCGATTCTCCTGGCCTGGGTTGCTGTGACGGTCATGATCGCGGTGTTTGCGCTGTGGTCGGTGAACTGAGGGTAATGGACGCATGTGGCGGTACCCGAGCGGCTTCTCGGCCACCACGAAGATCGACCGCAAGGAGTCCGGCACCGGATCGGTGGTCGATTCACCGCGTTCTGCATCCAGAACGCGATAAACGACACCGGTGGTTACGCACGCGCGCGCAGCGCCTACAGGTACTGGCCGGTGTTGGTGGCCGTGTCTATAGCCCGACCGGAGTCGGCGTTCTTGCCCGTGACCAGGGTTCGGATGTAGACGATTCGCTCTCCCTTCTTGCCAGAGATCCGCGCCCAGTCGTCCGGGTTGGTGGTATTGGGCAGATCCTCGTTCTCGGCGAACTCGTCGACGATCGAGTCGAGCAGGTGGGTCATCCGCAACCCCGGCTGTCCGGTCTCCAGCACCGACTTGATCGCCTTCTTCTTCGCCCGGTCCACGATGTTCTGGATCATCGCGCCAGAGTTGAAGTCCCGGAAGTAGAGGACCTCCTTGTCTCCGTTGGCGTAGGTGACTTCCAGGAAACGGTTCTCCTCGCTCTCGGCGTACATCCGCTCGACGGTGCCCTGGATCATCGCCTGAATGCAGGCCTGGCGGTCGTGTCCGAACTCGGATAGGTCGTCGGCGTGCAGCGGTAGCGTCGTCCTCAGGTACTTGGAGAAGACGTCCTTGGCCGCCTCGGCGTCCGGGCGCTCGATCTTGATCTTCACGTCAAGGCGCCCGGGCCGCAGGATCGCCGGATCGATCATGTCCTCGCGGTTGGAGGCGCCGATGACGATGACGTTTTCCAACCCCTCCACACCATCGATCTCGCTGAGCAACTGCGGCACGATCGTGGTCTCGACGTCGGAGGAAACACCCGATCCGCGGGTGCGGAAGATCGAGTCCATCTCGTCGAAGAACACGATGACCGGGGTGCCCTCGGACGCCTTCTCCCGGGCCCGCTGGAAGATCAGCCGGATGTGCCGCTCGGTCTCTCCGACGAACTTGTTGAGCAGCTCAGGGCCCTTGATGTTGAGGAAGTAGCTCTTGGCCTCGCTGTCCCCGCGAACTTGGGCCACTTTCTTGGCCAGCGAGTTGGCCACCGCCTTGGCGATCAACGTCTTACCGCAACCGGGAGGGCCGTAGAGCAGCACGCCCTTGGGTGGGCGCAGCTCGTATTCGCGGAACAGGTCGGCGTGCAGGAACGGCAGCTCGACGGCATCGCGGATCTGCTCGATCTGGTTGGTCAGACCGCCGATGTCCTCATACCCGACGTCCGGGACTTCTTCCAGCACGAGGTCTTCGACCTCGGCCTTGGGCACCCGCTCGTAGGCGTACGCAGCCTTGGTGTCCACCAACAGGGAGTCACCCGGCTTGAGCGGTACGGCGTCGGGGTTGTCCGGGCCCGGTATCAGCGGGTCGGCCAGCCACACCACGCGTTCTTCGTCGGCGTGCCCGACGACCAGCGCCCGCTGATCACCGTCCAGCACCTCGCGCAGTGCGCAGACTTCACCGGTCGCTTCGAACGCGCCGGACTCAACGACGGTCAGCGCCTCGTTGAGCCGCACACTCTGCCCCCGGCGTACCTTCGGGACCTCGACCGCGGGCGATACCGCCACCCGCATCCGGCGGCCGGAGGTGAACACGTCCACGGTGCCGTCGTCGTAACCACCGAGGAACACGCCGTAGCCGCTGGGCGGCTGGGCCAGCCGGTCGACCTCCTCACGCAGCGCGAGGAGCTGGCCGCGGGCCTCCCGCAGCGTCTCGACCAGCTTGGTGTTTCGCTCGGTGAGCTGCGCGACCGACGCGGAGGCCTCGGCGAGGCGCTCCTCGAGCAACCGGACGTGCCGGGGGGATTCGGTCAGGCGGCGACGCAGCAGCGTCACCTCGTCCTCAAGGACTCTGATCTGGGCAACCAGAGTGGGGTCGATGCGGTCCCGACCCTCGGCGTTCCGGTCGCTGGGATGATCGTGCTGCACGAGTCACCTCCCGCATGGTTCTCAGACCGCTAACGGTACGGGACTCAGCGCCAGACCGTGAGGTAACGGTGATGCGACGACTGCCGGATCGGGGGGTGAACAACGTCACGTCCGTCGGCGATCGGCCCCCCGAGACGGTCTCTGAACCGGCTTACAGGCGCCGATTGGACCGCCTGGGCCTGCGCTGCGGGGTGGGCGGCACGACGCCTTCGGCCAACCGCCGGGCGGTGAGCAGAAACGCGGTGTGGCCGACCATCCGGTGCTCAGGACGCACGGCCAGCCCGACCACGTGCCAGGGCCTCAGCAGGGTCTCCCAGGCTTGCGGTTCGGTGTAGCAGCCGGCCTCGCGCAGCGCCTCGGTGGTTCGGGAGAGCTGGGTGGTGGCGGCCACGTAGACGGTGAGCACCCCACCGGGGAGCAGCGCGGCCGAAACCGTGGGCAGCAGCTCCCACGGGCGGACCATGTCCAGCACCGCGCGGTCCACCGGCTGATCGGGGGGGTGGGTGGCCAGGTCGGCCACTCGCAGCTGCCAGTTCGGCGGTGGGGTCCCGAAGAACCGCCCGACGTTGTGCGCGGCGTGCTCGGCATGGTCCGCGCGCGCCTCGTAGGAGGTCACGGCGCCGCGCTCGCCCACCGCCCGCAGCAGCGAGCAGGTCAACGCCCCCGAACCGGCACCGGCCTCGAGTACCCGCGCACCGGGAAAGATGTCCCCCCACATCAGGATCTGCGCGGCGTCCTTGGGATAGACCACCTGCGCCCCGCGCGGCATGGACAACACGTAGTCGGGCAGCAGCGGGCGCAGCGCGAGGTACTGCGTCCCCGCGCCAGAGGTGACGACGCTGCCCTCGGCCAGCCCGATCAGATCGTCGTGGGCCAGCGCACCGCGATGCGTGTGGAACTGCGCACCGGGTTCCAGCTCTACGGTGTGCCAGCGTCCCTTGGGGTCGGTGAGCTGCACCCGATCGCCGGGTTGGAAGGGTCCGCTGGGTCGGGTCACGAGCGGTCATGGTGGCAGATCGCCGGTCGGGCGAGCGCCCACAGCTGTCGGGCCGCTGGGC
>JBOHFU010000030.1:0-15828 GCA_050699675.1 Pseudonocardiaceae bacterium | reverse complement strand
TTGACCTCACGGCCACCGAGGACGAGATCCGCCGCCGTTTCGCTCGGCGGCTGCGCTCGTGGCCGAAAAAGTGGGCAGCACGAGGCGTCACGGTTCGTCTCGGGGGCAGCCAGGACGTCGCGCTGCTTGCCACTTTGATGACCCACTCGGCACGCCATCAGGACTACCAGCCGATGCCGGTCGACTACATCGAGGCGATGTATTCGGAGCTGGCGGCAACGGGGCAAGCGGCGCTGTTCGTGGGCGAGGTGGACGGCGAACCCGTCGCTGCAGACCTGGTGACCGGGTGCGGCGCGATGGTCCGGGGTCGGCTGGCCGGATTCGACCGCACCGGCGAGGCGGGTCGGCTCAGCGTCCCCGCCGCTATCAGATGGGAGATCATCCGGTGGGCGAAGGCACGCGGGTACAAGTGGTACGACCTCGGAGGGCTGCACGAAGAGGCGCTGCGCGCCATGCTTGCCGGTGAGTGCCAGCACAGCGAGAGCTGGTCTAGTTCCGATCAAGCCAAGGCAGCCTTCGGGGGTAGCGCGTACCGGTATCCGAGCGCTGTCGAAATGATCAATTCAGCGCCGGTGAGGATCGCTTACGACCTCTCGCGACGATGGGCCGGCGGCCGCCGCTTGGTTGCCCGAGCGACCCGGCTGTTTCGCGGCTCGTCGGGGTGAGTTGACGGATCAGCTCACCTCAGACTTCGGAGCCGGTCCAGGATCGCCGCGTTGATCGTCGGCAGGTCCGCGTCCAGCGCCACCTGCACGACGTGCCTGTTCGCGCGCCGATCGCTGCCGGTCAGCACGGCACCGCGGTCGGGCCCGTGGTCGCAGACCACTTCCAGCGGCATCGACGTCGTTCGCAACGTGCCCGGCACGGCGGCCTCCAGCACGGCCAGCGAGTCGTGTAGGGCCACGCCATCTCGTCCCATGGACTCCCGACAATGCTCGATGACGCCGGCCAACGTGGCGCAGCGCGGCCCCGCCGCGGCCAACTCGGTAAGCCAGGCACCATCGACCGTGGCCAGCAGGGTCAGGTCCAGCGGTACCAGCGTGGCCGGCACATCCTCCTCGACGAGCACCCGGTGGGCCGCCTCGGGATCGGACCGGATATTGAACTCGGCTGGCGGGCCGCCCGGCAGGAGGCCACCCATGGCCACGATGCGGTTGATCCGAGGCTTGACTTCTGGGTGCGCGGCGAGCAGCAGCGCGATGTTGGTCAGCGGTCCGATGGCCACCAGCGTGACCGGGACGGATGCGGCGTGCAGCAGATCGGCCATCAGCGCCACCGCGCCGCGGTGATGGATCGGTCCGGTGGGTTCGGGCAGGAGGTCGGCACGCCCCCCGAGGCCGTCCGGGCCGTGCCAGGAATCGGTCCGCTGGTTGTGCGGATACACCAGTGGCCGGGCGGCTCCGGCCGCTACCGGCAGCTGGCCGAGCCCAGCAAGGGCCCGCAGCCGCAGCGCGTTGGCGGTGGTGAGTTCCACACCGACGTTGCCGAATATCGTGGTCACGGCGAGCAGTTGCACCTCTGGGCTGGCGGCGGCCAGCATCAGCGCCACCGCGTCGTCCACTCCCGGGTCGGTGTCGATGATCATCGGCACGTTCACCGGGCGAGTACTTCGTCGATCTCGGCGGCGGTGGGCAGGGACGGTTGGGCGCCGGGCCGGGTGGCCGCCAGCGCGCCCGCAGCGCAGGCCCGGGCCAGCAGGTCGGCGTCCCGCAGCCCGCCCAGCAGGCCTACCACGGCGGCACCGACGAACGCGTCACCAGCAGCGGTGCCGTCGACCGCGCGGACCGGCGGTGCAGCTGCGGCCGCCACCTGCTGGCCGTCGCGCAGCAGCACCGCGCCGCGAGCTCCGTAAGTGACTGCGACGGCTCGAGCAGCGTCCAGACCCGGCAGTGCGGCGTGCTCGGCGCTGTTGACCACCACCAGGTCGGCGCGCCGGAGCACCTCGGGCGGAACCGGGCGGGCCGGGGCTGCATTGAGTACGAATAACCCGGTGGCGTGCTGGGCAGCGGCGGCGACCGCGTGGTCGCCGACCTCCAGCACGGTGAGCACCGCGTCGGCGCCGGTCACGTCGTCGGCGCGCACCTGCAGCGCAGCATTCGCCCCCGGTACCACGACGATGGTGGTCTCGCCGGCGGCATCGACGGCGATCAGTGCCAGCCCGGTCGGCTCGGTGACGCACTGCAGCCCGTCCAGCTCGACCCCCTCGTTGCGCAGCAGCTCCAACGCGGTGTCGGCCTCCGGGTCGGCGCCCACCGCGGCGACCAGCCTGACGGGTAGTCCCAGCCTGCGGACGGCTAGCGCCTGGTTAGCGCCTTTGCCCCCGGGGATGCGGGTCAAGCCGGTGGCGGTGAGGGTCTCACCGGGATCCGGCAGCCGCGGCAGTGCCGCCACCAGGTCGAGGTTGACGCTGCCGACCACCGTCACGCCCACAGCCCCCATCCCACCACGCGGGGCCTAAGTCGGGGGGACGTGCTGGTCTGCGATGCCAGCGATATCGGCCGGGGTGCCTGCCATCAGGGTGCTGGCGTGCGCGCTGATGATCTCGATGGGCCAGTCCCACCAGGCTGCCCGCTGGAGCAGTTCGACGTCAGTCGCCGGGTACCGTTGTTTGATCAGTTGGGCGGGAAGCCACGCCGACGCACGTCGTACCTCCTGAGTTCGGCGACTGCTACCACGGTAGCCGCGATCTGCTCGCAGTACCGCAGGCCGACCTCGTGTTCGTCGGTTGCTTCCAGACCGATGTCGGTCGGCGTGATCGGATAGCCAAGCTGCTCGGAGAACAACTCACTGAGCAGCTCTGGCACCGGCGGTTGCGGGTGCTGGCCGGCCAACCAGTAGTGGACCCGGCTCGCGTCGGTGTTGAGGTGCGCGCTGCGACGACGGGCGCGCTGGTTCACCCGCCGCGCCAGTTCCTTGCGGGACCAGCCCGTCCGCGCGTCATCATGGGTGACTTTAATTCCACAGATCGGCGCCATATCCTGTCTTCTTTGGCTCGACTGTCCCAAACGCGAGGTGTTGCCTAACTCGTCGGGTGGGGACGTGAACAGGGCTTAGATCAGCTCGTGGTCAAGGGGGGAAATGGGATCACCATTCCGTGTGACGAGAAAATCCGGTCGGGGATTCTTCACCTCGCGGAGGCGGTTGTCGACACTGTTGTATGTCGTGAACAGCATCGTGCGGTCGAACGGCGACATGTTTTGAGGGGAGCCGTGGACGACATTTGGAGCGAAGAACAAAACCGCCCCCGGTTCCCCCATTGCGGCGGTTATCCCATATTTGTGCGCCAGTTCAACAACGACCTGGTTGGGTACAATATAATTCACATCCGCAGTGAAGTTCGAGGCCCAACGCTGCGTGTCGGATGCGGCTGGCCCGGACCTCTCTACCGGTATCAAGCCCGAGCGGTGCGAACCTGGTATCAGCAGAAGTGGCCCATTTGTTTCGTCTGCCCTATCAATGAATATGACGGCGGTCAAAGCCTGGGGAGCGGGCATGCCGTCCTCATGGTGCCAGTAGCTGAAGTCCTGGTGCCATCGCCACATATCTCCTTTGAATGCTCGCTTCATGTTGATCTTGAATTGATAGACATAGACATTCGAATCCAACAGTCGCTGGGCGGGTATGAGTATCTTCGGGTGCCGAACAAGCCGCGCGAAGAACTCGTTGGAAAAATGCGTCCCGCGCAGTCCCCCCAGTGTGCGACCGTCTTTCTCGAGCATCCGTCCTGATGTGGCATCCGTGGCCGAGCGCTCAATGTTTTCCCTGATCACCCCGACTTCTTCATGCATGAGATCAGGGATGAGCAAAAAGCCCCGCTCGGTGTACTGCTCGACCTGGTCGAGGGTGAGCTCAACCTGCATTTTAATCCTCTCCGAAACTGCAAGTTCGCGACACAAGGCAACCGAATAGCAGCGAACCACTCTCATCCGGCAACCTGTTTGCATGGCGATCTAGAGTAGCATGACCCAGCGGTCCCCTTCTGAAGCTTTCCGAGGATGCCCGATAAAGGGTATGATCGCAAACGCAGGTTGTAGCTATTCGGGTTTCGGCACGCCGTTGTTGTGGTGCGGCACTGTTGCATTAGCGGGAGGGCGGGCACGGGCGACGGCGGCTTGTGCTAGATGGCGAGGGCAAGCTCGGTGAAGGCTACTGGGAGCCGGTGGTTCGGGTCGAGGTCAACGGCCAGTTTGTAGTGACCGCGGCGCAGGTTCTGGATGAACACATGTCCTGTACTGATTACTCGCGCTGAGCCCAGTCGTTTGAGACCACGCACCGGCCGCAGCCGGGATTTCAGGCGGCTGTGATCAGCTTCGATCGGGTTGTTCGCATACTGCTCCATGACGTGGCAGGCGGCAGGCAGCAGCTCATCAAGCACTCGCGGATACGCGGGAGCCCGGTCGGTGCTCACCTCGGCCGGGCGTGGGCCGTGGTCGAGCGCGCGGGTGAAGAACCGGTGCCGGCAAAGTCGTGCTGCGTCGATCAGCAGCGGAGTGAACCGCTGCCCCCACCGGAACACGGTCACGTGCCCATGGCCGTGCCGCTGCACCACCCGGGATCGCTGATGACCCTGGATGAGTGGGTCGCGCTGCCCGAGGACAACACCTATCGGTACGAGTTCCAGGAAGGTGTTCTCCTGGTGTCCCCGCCGGGCTGTTCGCCGTCATCGGCTTGCCGCCCAGCGCCTGTCGCTGCAGCTTGATGGGCAGCTACCTGGACTGGGAGACCGTCCTTGACATGGAGGTGGTAGTTCGCGCCGATCATCCGCCGACCGTGCGGGTGCCCGATGTAGTGGTCACGCGGGTTGGTGACCCGAGGACCGATTGGCGGCCTCGGATGTGCTGCATGTCAAGCTCTGCTCTGGCCACGATCAGGCCGGCCGCCGACGCGAGCACTCGGACGAGTGACTCGCCGAACAGTCCCTGGTGCTGGTTCGGGTCCAACCCCATGCTCACCACTTCGATTCCGGTAGGGGTGCCGCGCTCCCCTTGCCTCGCCCGGCGGTTACCTATCTCGGAAACCGGTCATGCCCGGAAGAAGCGGAGCGCCTCCTGGAGGCGCCGCACCGTCTCCGGCGCCAGGACCAGCTCGATGGAGACATGCTGGTTGGCACCGAACACCCGACCATCGATTGCCAGCGTCGTCGTCTCCCGGCCGTCGGCGAGGTCGGGGCTGAACACGTGACTGTTGCTCATCCTGACGTCGGCGTCGATGACGAGGCCGTAGCCGGCCAACTCGTCCCCCATCAGGATGCAACCCTCAGACATGTCGGAGCCGACGCCCTTGAGCCGGCGTCCTGGCACCCACAGCCACGGTTCACCCTGATCGATCCGCCGCCAGTGGGTGGAGCACACCGACGCCCTGCACGGCTCGTCGCCGTCTGTCGTGATACTCATCTCGTGATTCGGGTCGCTCCGGTGAGCGGTGCAGTGGATCACCATGCACGGCGGTGGCGGCATAGTTGGCCATTGTATTTAGTCGCCGCGGTGAACGCTCTTCATCGATAGCTCCGGCAACTCCGACGCCGGGCGAACGGTGGGGTGATGAAACTCGTAGGAGAGAGTCTGCTGGAGCGCGAACCTGCTCTGGAGGTGCTCCGGGCGGCGGTCGCCGAGGCGGCGGCTGGCCCAGGTTCAACAGGACATGGTTCAACAGTGCTGCTGACCGGCGAGGCCGGTATCGGCAAGACGAGCGTGGTCCGCGCGTTCCTCGCCGGGCTCGACCACCGCGTGCGGGTGCTCGCTGGGGCGTGCGACGACCTGCTGGCGCCGCGCGCCCTGGGCCCGTTGCGGGACGCCGCGCGCGGTAGCAGCGGGCCGCTGGAACGAGCGCTGGTCGGGCCGCAACCGGGGGATACGGTCTTCGGCGCGATCGTCGAGGAGCTTACCGGCACCGCACCGACCGTGGTTGTCGTGGAGGACGTCCACTGGGCCGACGACGCCACCCTCGACGTCCTGCGCTATCTGGCCCGCCGGCTCGACGGCCTCCGGGCCGTCCTCGTGCTCACCTTCCGCGATGTCGAGGTGGACGCTGCCCACCCGCTGCAGCGCCTGCTCGGCGCGTTCGCCGGCGCACCGGTGCACCGGCTCCCGCTGCTCCCACTGTCGGCGGCCGCGGTCGGCGCGCTGTGCGCCGGGACCGATCGGGACGGCGCGGCGGTGTACGGGCTGACCGGCGGCAACCCGTTTTATGTCACCGAGGCGCTCGCCGCACCACCGGACGCGGTCCCACCGACCATCACCGACACCGTGCTGGCCCGGCTGTGCAGGCTCAACCCGGACTGCCGCTCGGCGCTGGAGCAGCTGTCGGTCGCGCCCACCCGGGTGAGCCTCGGGCTGGTCGAGGAGCTGCTGGGCGGCTTGCTCGACGCACTCGCCGAGGCGGAGGAGCACGGGATCATCGAGGTGGGCGTCGACGGCATCGCCTTCCGCCATGAGCTTGCCCGCCGCGCGGTCGAGCACAGCCTGCCGGCGATCCGGCGCCGGGCGCTGCACCGCGAGATGGTCCGGGCACTGCGGGCCCAGCGTCAACCGGACCTGGGCCAGCCGGACCTGGCCCGGCTGGTTCACCACGCCGTCGCCGCCGCGGACGCCGCGACCGTGGCCGAGTACGCCCCCCGGGCCGGGCGGGAGGCGGCCCGCGCCGGCTCGCACCGCCAAGCGCTCGCGCACTACGAGGCAGCGCTGCAGCACGCTGAGCTGCTCGGGGCACGGGAGCGAGCCCAGGTCCTGGACGCCTATGCGGGGGAGCTCTCCAACGCGCACCGCTTCGCTGATGCGGTGGCGGCGGGACGCGAGGCGGTGGCGCGCTACCGGGAGCTCGGTGATCCAGTGGCGCTCGGCGAGGCCCTGCTCCGCTTGTCGCGGCATATGTACATGACCGGTGGCACCGACGAGGCTGAGCAAGTTGTGGACCGCGCCATGCAGGTCCTCACTCGCGCCGGATGCCCGCAGGCACTTGCGCAGGTATCGGCCCACCGCGGCGCGATCCTCGCGCTCACCGACCGGCCCGAGGACGCGGCAACCACATTGGGACAGGCGCGGGATCGCGCGACTGACCTGGATCGTCCCGATCTGGTCGCGCTGTGCCTCAATTACCTCGGGGTGGCGCGTGCCCACCTCGGAGAGCCGGACGCCCTGGTGCAACTCCGGGAGAGCCTCGCGATGGCCCGGCAAGGTGGGTTCCACGAATACGCCGCCCGGGCCTACACCAATCTCGGAGCGATCCTCTACCGGCTAGGCCGCTACGACGAGCTCGCCGAATGCCTCGATGCCGGTCTGATGTTCACCGAGCGTCGCGACCTCTCGTCGCACGCTTACACCCTGGAGGTCCAGCGCTGCCTGCTACTGCTTCGCCAGGGCGCGTGGTCAGCTGCTGAGGCTGGCCTGCGCGAGCTCGTTCACGGCACCGACGACCCGGGGAGGCTGTACGTCTACAGTGCCTCCGCGCTCGGCCGGCTGCTCGCCCGCCGTGGGCAGCCGGATGCTGAGGAGCTGCTCACCGCCGCTTGGGAGGCCGCCGTGGCGCAGCGGTCGCTGCAGGGTTTGGCCCAGGCCGGTATCGCGCTGGTGGAGTGGGCGTGGTTGACCGGCCGGACGGACCGCGCGCGCGCCGTCCGCGACGTGCTTTTTGCCCGTACCCAACGACCCGGTGCGGCCGTGCTTCGCGGGGAGCTGCTGCGGTATCTGGCCCGGGCCGGCCTCGTTAGAACGGACTCCAGCACGGACTTCGCGGGCTGTCCGGAGGTGTACGCCGCCGGTCTGCGCGGTGATTGGCGAGCTGCGGCAAGCGAGTGGGGACGCATCGGAGATCCCTACGAGCGGGCCCTGGAGCTAGCCGAGTCGGGTGAGCCGCAACCGACGCTCGAGGCGCTGCGAGTGCTCGACGGGCTCAACGCGGCGCCGGTGGCCGGTCTGGTCCGGCGAAGGCTGCACAACATGGGTATGCGGCGGGTGCCCCGCGGACCCCAGCCGGCAACTCGGGCCAACCCGGCCGGGCTGACCACGCGGCAGGTCGATGTGCTCGCGCTGATCGAGCAGAGGATGACCAACGAGGAGATCGCGCAGCGGCTGGTGCTCTCGGTGCGCACGGTCGAGCACCACGTCTCGGCGATCCTGGCCAAGCTGGGGGCACAGTCGCGCACCGAGGTTGCGTCGACCGCTGCGGCCAAGATACGTGGTCGGGCGGCCGATCTGGGTGGTCGGTTCCGACGCGGCGGCCGAGCATCGCTCGTAGAACTATCCGCATGACATCGAGAGTGGTGGGCAAGGATATGGGTGATCACGCGATGATCCTGGGTGCGAGCATGGCCGGCTTGCTGGCGGCCCGGGTGCTCACCGAGTCTTACCGGAAGGTCACGGTGATCGACCGGGATACCATGCCCGAGATCGGGGTTCATCGCCGCGGGGTACCGCAGGGACGCCACGGGCATGCCCTCCACCCGCGCGGCCGTGAGATTCTTGACGATCTGTTCCCCGGCTTCACCGCCCACGTCGTCCAGGCTGGGGCCGAGATCGGGGACGCGCTGGGCAACTGCCGCTTGCTGCTGTCCGGGCAGCGGTTGCGCCAAGCTGACATCGGTTTGCCGGGGCTGTTCACCAGCCGGCCGTTCCTGGAGGGTCAGGTCCGCACCCGGGTGCGGGCACTGCCCGGCGTGACGTTCCTGGAGGGCACCGACATCGTCGGGCTGACGGCCACGGCCGATGGACGCCGGGTGACCGGGGCGCGGGTGTGCGGCCGCGCCGGCGAAATTGCAGGTGTCGCGGCGGACCTCGTGGTGGATGCGACCGGGCGGGGCTCGCGGACCCCGCTCTGGTTGGAGCAGTTGGGCTACCAGCGGCCCGCCGAGGATCGGGTGGACATCGGGCTGGGCTACGCCACCCGGACCTACCGGCTGCGTCCTGGCGCGCTCGGGCAGGACCTGCTGATCGGCATCGGGGGTAGGCCGGACAACCCACGGATGGGCGCGTTAGCCGCGATGGAGGGCGGCCGGCACATGGTCACCCTGGGCGGCATCCTCGGTGACCACCCCCCGACCGACCCGGCCGGTTTCGACGCCTTCGCCGCCAGCCTGCCCTTCGCCGATATCGCCGAGGCGATCGCCGGGGCGCAGCCGCTGGACGACCCGATCCCGTTCCGGTTCCCGGCCAGCGTGCGGCGCCGCTACGAGCGGCTGCGCCGCTTCCCGAACGGCCTGCTGGTCATCGGTGACGCGGTCAGCTCGTTCAACCCCATCTACGGGCAGGGCATGACGGTGGCCGCCAACCAGGCACTGGTGTTGCGCCGGCTGCTCGCCCATAGTGCCAATCCCGTACCGAGCCAGTACTTCCAGGCGATCGCCAAGGTGGTCGATCCGCCATGGGACATCGCGGTGGGCGCAGACCTCTCCTTCCCCGGGGTGCCCGGCACCCGCACCGGCAAGATCCGGATGGCCAACGCCTACCTGCCCCGGTTGCATGCAGCGGCTGCCTCCGACGTGGCCTTGGGTGCGGCGTTCGTCCGGGCCGTGGGGTTGCTCGACCGGCCCGAGGGGCTGCTGCGACCAGACCGCGTGCTGCGGGTGTGGTGGGCCAACCGGCGCCATCCGGCCGTGCTGGCGGCCACCGCGACAGCGCACCCGGGAGTGAGGTCGTGATGACCACTTTCCATGACGCCGAGGTCGCCTTCTTCGACATCCTCGACCCGGCGTTCCGGGTCGATTCGCCCGAGGTCAGGGTCGCGGCCGACGCCCGCTGGTGGGCGCGGACCCCGATCGGGCTGGCGGTCCTGCGCTACCGGGAGTGCCTGGCGCTGCTGCGGGACCACCGCTTGCGCCACGGCGGCCTGGACGCCCTCGCCGCGTGCGGCGTTACCTCTGGACTGTTCGCCGACTGGTTGCGGACGTCATTGCTCAATGTCGAGGGGCAGCCACACCAGCGGCGGCGCCGGCTGGTCAGCACGGCGTTCACCCAGCGCAGCGTCGACCGTCTGCGGCCCTTCATGCGAGCCAAGGCGCACAATCTGATCGACAGTTTCACCGGCACCGGCAGCTGCGAGTTCATGACCGCCTTCGCCGATCCCTACCCGGCTTGGGTGATCGCCGAACTGCTCGGCATCCCAGCGGAACGCTTCGACGCCTTTCTCGGCTGGGCCACCAACATCGGGCTCGGGTTCAGCCCGGCCGCCGCGGCGGAGCGCAACCGCATCGACGCAGCCGTCGCAGGCCTCTACGCCTGCTGCGACGAGTTGACCGCGCAACGTCGGGAGGACCTGGGCGACGACTTCATCTCCGCGCTGATCACGGCGGAGGAAGACGGCCAGCGCCTGACCGCCGACGAGCTGCGCCACCTGGTCAGCGGTCTGGTCTTCGCAGGCCAGGACACCACGCGCAATCAGCTCGGTCTGGCGATGACCACGTTCACCCGGCACCCCGAGCAGTGGCGGCTGCTCGCCGAGCGACCCGAGCTGGCCAGCACCGCCGTCGAGGAGCTAATGCGGGTCAACCCCGTCGTCCCGGTCGTCGCCCGGGTGGCCACCGAGGACTTCACCTTCCAGGGGGTGGACATCCCGACCGGCACCCACATCGCGTTGTTCCTCGCCGCGGCCAACACCGAGCCTGACACCTTCGGCGACGCGCCGTTCGACATCACCGCGCAGCGCACCGCGCAACTGACCTTCGGCGGCGGTATTCACTACTGTCTCGGCGCGTGGCTGGCCCGCATCGAGATGCGCGAGGCGCTGCCGATCCTCGCCACCCGGCTTCGCGACATCGCGCTGGACGGACCCGTGTCGTCGCGGCCCCACATCGGCATCACCGGCCCCATCACCCTGCCGCTGCGATTCACCGGGAGCCCACGATGACAATCACCGTCAACGCTGCTCGTGGAATTCCTCTCCGATTCAGCGCGGCGCTAGGTTTGCCAGGTAGCGGATCCCGGTGATGCTCGGCAGGAAACAGTAGGCGCCGCCGCGGGTAGTCACGAACCGGGCGAGGCCGGCCAGGACCACCGGCCCCTCCGGACGTGGGATCGAGAAGGTTCCGGCTCCGTCGGGCTGGGCACCGATCACGGGATCCTTGGTGCGTCCGAGCCCCGCGGTGAATGTGCCGTCATTGGCCCATTGGGCCATGAGGAACTCGTACTGATCGCACAAGCTGACTCCGATGAACATGGCGAGCAGGCCGCGGGCCTGCCCGTCGTGCGGGTGTGCCGGGTCGTAGGGCGGACCGTAGGGGATCCCACGCCGGACGATGCGGTGCAGGTGACTGCCATTACCGGCCACGCGTTGCCCGCGCGGATACATCCGGCGAATGTGCGATCCGACCGGGCACCGGTAACCTCGCTCATCACCGACGTAGTCGAAATCGTTCAAGGTTTCAAGCGGTATCGGCGGGTTGGGAGTGTCGGTGTCCGGTGACAGGATCAACGGCGTGCCGTTGCGCCAGCGTCCGCACAGCTTTGCCGCGATGAGTTCCTCCGACATCCCGGTCGCCGCCGCATGGTGGCTGAGGAATTCCGCGAATGCGTCGACGTCTTGTTCGAGCACGCGGAACGCGGCAAAGCTACCATTAATGCCCAGCTCCGGAGGCCCTGGTACCGGATAGCTGAATCTCACGTGCTGGCTGGGATACCCGAGCAGGAATTCGCCGACTGGGGCCCCCGGCAGATGATCCGGCAGCCCGACGTGGGGGACACCCTCGATGGTTGGTTGGGAGTAGCCGTCCCGGTAGCCGAAGTGTGCGACGTTGCCAGGCAGCCCCGCGCCGTCGTGGCGTCCCAGCTCGACGCAGCCGGCAGACCAGGCCTGTTCCAGTTGCTTGGTCGTCGTTTCGAGGGCATCGGACGACTCGGCGTATAGCGACATCAGCAGGTGCGGTCCCGGGTCTGCCAGCCACGGCAACCAATGCTGCGGACTACTGATACCGACATCACCCACGCCGGAGGCGCGCCGTATGGCGCCTTGGGCATAATCCGAGGGAAAGCCGTCGAGGGACGCTTGCGGCAACCCCAGTGCAGCCAGGCCCGGGAACGTGATGCCCAGGTTCACGCAGCATTCCGGCTTCACCTCCCAGGGCTGTGCAGTGGTGACAGTGGGAATATCGGGATCGCTGCCTGTGAGCTTGGCAAGGAAGGTGCGGGCGGCCCGCGGCTCGCGCACATTCAGACCCATATACCGGCCCACCGGCATGGTGTATCCGCGCAGGATGAGACCCTGCACATCCGCCAGGTCGACGGCCACCATCGCAATATCCCCTTCGTGTGGTCAGATCAGCCCGAGGCGCTGGCCGGGTCGAAGATGTCGAGTACGGTGCGCTCGGGATATGCGCTGTAAAACGTCCCCACGCAGCGACGGTCGATGGTTCGGATGTAGTCCAGGAACTCCTGGCGATAGGTCTGCACCGGCAGTGGCGGGGCATTCGCGACGTGCGCGAGCAGGGCGTTGAACACGTCGCCGATCTCGTCGATGAATTCGTTGATGTACACGTCGAAGTCACCGTCATAGGTGGTGATCACCGCGAGTTGGTTGTTGTCCAGAAATGCGAACCTCGCGAAGTGCACGGTGCCGAGCTTGTTGAGCGCAACGATGACCGGGTTCTGATCCGGCGGCAAGGTCTGGAGGTGTTCGACAAGCTGCCGAAGGGCAGCGTAGTCCTCCGGAGACTTCGCCGTCATTACCGCGGTAAGCGGATTCTGGACGGGCTGTGGCGGCTGATCGGTCATGACATCTCCCTACAGTTGTCGGACTGCTCGTCAGGGGCAGGCACATGGTTACCGCGGTACTGATACCAGGCTGACTGGCGCACTCGATCCGGTCGGCGGTGAGCGGCCTGCGCACCCGGCGCGGCCGGGCCACCGCCCGATACTGCCCTACCCGGGCTGCGCCGGGCCTCGACTCACCGCGTCGGCTACCTTTGTGGCCGACGATGCCGTACCCGGAGTGCGTACCACGGCGCAGCCGGGGGTGTATGCCGGGGGGTCGTCACAGTGCGATCAGATAAGTTACTGCCTCCCTGTCTGTACGCCGTAGATTCATGATACGTTGTCCTCGACGCGTACAGTGTTGGAAGGGTGTGCAGGCGCCGCCATCGCCCAATCGGGTGCAGACATGCACGGTGTACAACCCTGGCGTTAAGGGCGAGCGAGAAGGGGTCATCGTTGACCGACCAGCCGAGTACTTCTCGTATCCGCACCGACCGGCCGACCTGGGTCGATGTCGATCCGAGCAAGGACTACACGCGTCCTCCGCCGCTGTCCCGGCCGCGGATTGTGCGCGCCGCGCTGCAACTTGTCGATGAGAAGGGGCTTCCCGCCCTGACCATGCGAGCGCTGGCCACCGACCTCGAGGTCTCGCCGATGGCCCTGTACAACCATGTGCGGGACAAGGACGAACTGGTCGACCTCATGGTTGACCTCATGCTCGGTGAGGTGGACTGCTCGGTCACCGAGGGTGACTGGGTGACTCAGCTGCGAGCGCTGGTGTACAGCTACCACCAGGCGTTGGCCGCTCACCACCAGCTGGCCCGGGTCTATAGCGCTCGGGTCAGCATCGGCCCGCACGGCCTGTTGGTCATCGAGCGGACGATAGAGCTGCTCCTTCAGGGAGGGTTCTCGCCGGCCGAAGCCGCCGACGCTTTCTTCGCCCTGTACACCTACACCGCCGGTTTCCACCAAATGGGTCACATCGAGCCACTCCGCGACACCACCTCACAAGACGAGATCGGGTACTACGCAGCGCTTCCGCCCGAGCAGATTCCCTCGATTCAGGCGGTGCGCCCGCACCTCAGCGGCCTGCACCGATCCGGAAGATTCGGCTACGGCCTCGATCTGATTCTCGCCGGCTTGCAGACCAAGGTCACCCGCTGAACCACCTCGCCGTGCGCTGTGGAGCTACCCGCCGGTAACATTGCAGAATTAGGTGGGTAGCTCCGCAGCGGGCAGGAGGTCGAAGGGGACCATGAACATCGTCGTCCTGATCAAGCAGGTGCCGGACACCTGGTCCGAGCGCAAGCTGGCCGACTCCGACCACACCCTTGATCGCGGCTCGGCGGACGTCGTCCTGGACGAGATCAACGAGCGCGCCGTCGAGGAGGCACTCAAGATCAAAGAGGCGGGCGAGGGTGAGGTCACCGTCGTCACCATGGGTCCCCAGCGGGCCACCGACGCCATCCGCAAAGCGCTGTCGATGGGGGCGGACAAGGCGGTGCACCTTTCCGACGAGGGGTTGCACGGGTCCTGCGCGGTGCAGACCGCCAGGGTGCTGGCCAAGGTCATTGGCACCCTCGGTGATGTCGACCTGGTCCTTGCCGGCAACGAGGCCACCGACGGCACCATGGGCGCCATCCCCGCGATGATCGCCGATGTGCTCGGGCTGCCGGAGCTGACCCACGCCCGCAAGGTCACCGTCGAGGGCCGCACCGTGACCGTCGAACGGGAGACTGACGATGCGATCACGGTCCTGCAGGCTGACCTGCCTGCCGTGGTCAGCGTGCACGAGAAGATCAACGAGCCACGTTACCCGTCGTTCAAGGGCATTATGGCCGCGAAGAAGAAGCCGGTCAGCACACTGTCGCTGGCCGATGCGGGCATCGAACCGGGCGATGTCGGGTTGGCCAGCGCCACGTCTCGGGTGACCGAGTCCACGCCGCGCCCGCCGCGCGAGGCTGGGCAGGTCGTCACCGACGAGGGCGACGGGGCGGCCAAACTTGCCGAGTATCTCATCGGCCAAAAGCTGATCTGACCTTCGAAGGGGAGAACTCCAGTCATGGCAGAGGTCCTGGTCCTCGTCGAGCACTCCGCCGGTGAGGTCAAGAGGGTCACCAACGAACTCCTGACGGCTGCCGCGCGGTTGGGCGAACCGTCGGCCGTGGTGGTCGGCACGCCTGGCACCGCGAACAAGCTCAGGAGCAGGCTGGCGGCCTACGGCGCGGCTAAGGTCTACGTCGCGGAGTCCGACGAGGTGGACAGCTACCTCACCGCTCCCTCCGTCGGCGTGCTGGCGGCGCTCGTGGAATCGGCCCAGCCGGCCGCCGTCCTGGTGGTCTCCTCTCCGGACGGCAAGGAGATCGCCGGCAAACTCGCCGTGCGCACCGGGTCGGGCCTGCTCTCCGACGCCGTTGAGCTGGCCGACGACGGCACCGCCACGCACTCGGTGTTCGGCGGCTCCTACCTCGCCAAGTCCAAGGCCACCACCCCGGTCGTGGTGATCACGGTCCGGCCCGGCTCGATCGACGCGGTCGAGGCCCAGGGCGCGGCCGCCGAACTGACCGTCGAGGTTCCCGTGGTGAGCGCGGCGTTGGCGGCGAAGATCATTGAGCGCAGGCCCATCGAGGGCGGCGACCGCCCGGAGCTCACCGAGGCCAGCGTGGTGGTCTCCGGTGGCCGCGGGGTCGGCTCAGCGGACAACTTCTACGTGGTCGAGCAGCTCGCCGATTCGCTCGGTGCCGCGGTGGGGGCGTCCCGGGCGGCGGTCGACTCCGGCTACTACCCGCATCAGTTCCAGGTCGGGCAAACCGGCAAGACCGTCTCCCCGCAGCTCTACGTCGCGCTCGGCATCTCCGGCGCCATCCAGCACCGCGCGGGGATGCAGACGTCCAAGACCATCGTCGCGGTCAACAAGGACCCGGAGGCGCCGATCTTCGAGATCGCCGACTTCGGTGTGGTGGGCGACCTGTTCACCATCGCCCCCCAACTAGCCGAAGCGGTCACCAAGCGCAAGGCCTGACGTCCTTGCGAGGGGCAATCAGGGCCATAGCGGCGTATCAGGGCGTCTCGGTGGTTGTTGGTGTGTCGTCGGTGGTGGTTGTGGGGGTCGTCTCGGTGGTTGTTGGTGTGCTGTCGGTGGTGGTTGTGGGGG
>JBOHFU010000029.1:0-16141 GCA_050699675.1 Pseudonocardiaceae bacterium | reverse complement strand
ATGCGCTGATGTTCGGGCACGGCTTCAACATCCGGTACAACCTGATCAAGCCCCCGTCCGATGTGGACGTCGCGATGGTGGCTCCCAAGGGGCCTGGGCATCTGGTGCGCCGGCAGTTCGTCGACGGCAAGGGCGTGCCCTGCCTGATCGCGGTCGAGCAGGACCCCACCGGCGGTGCCCAGGCACTGGCGCTGTCCTATGCCAAGGCCATCGGTGGCACCCGTGCCGGAGTGATCAAGACCACCTTCACCGAGGAGACCGAGACCGATCTGTTCGGCGAGCAGGCCGTGCTCTGCGGCGGGCTGTCGGCGCTGGTGCAGGCCAGCTTCGAGGTGCTCACCGAGGCGGGCTATGCCCCCGAGGTGGCGTACTTCGAATGCCTGCACGAGGTCAAGCTGATCGTCGACCTGATGTACGAGGGTGGGCTGGCCGGCATGTGGTACTCGGTATCGGACACCGCCGAGTACGGCGGCCTCACCCGTGGCCCGCGGGTGGTCACGCCCGCGGTCAAGGACGAGATGCGCAAACTGCTCGCTGAGGTCAAGGACGGGAGCTTCGCTCGCGAATGGGTGTCCGAGGACGACAACGGCCGGCCGAACTTTACGAAGCTGCAGTCCGAGAGCGAGCAGCACCAGATCGAGCAGGTCGGTGCCAGGTTGCGGGGCCTGATGTCCTGGATGGACCGCCCACCCACCGACACCGCCTGAGCCCAGGCCCTGCCCGGGGCCTGTGCCTGCGGGCATGGGCCCCGGGACGCTCTCGGGCCGGACGTTCCCCGGTCCGAACGCCGATCACTGTGTGGTGATCACCATGAATAGCCTGGTGTTGATCCGCTCCATCAGCTCGCCGGAAGCCTCCCCGACCATGTCGCCGAGCAGAGACTTGGGCACGTGGTCGAGGCGGGTGTAGGCCACTCGCAACCCGTCCGGCAGCGCCACGTCCATGGGGTCGGGCTCGGCGACGACCTCCATCGTGATCACATACGGCACGTCAGGCAACTCGTTGAACATGTTGCCGGAGTAGACCAGTACCCGACGTGGTGAGCTGCCGGTCACGATCCGCACCTGGCCCCTACGCGGCGGAGGGGCCACGGTCCGCCTGTCCGCTCGCCCGGAGGTCCTCACGTTGGTGGTGCTCGACGACGTGTTGCTGGCCGGCCTCAGGATGCTGGGCCCACCACTCGTTGGTCTCCTGGCAGAGCTGCCGGAAGCTCTCGCGTTCAATCGCCGCGACGATCCACGAGTGCACGGAGACACCGGTGGCGTCGGCGCGTTCCTTGATCTGCGCATGGATGTCATCAGACAGGTTCAGCCCCAGACGCTTTGACATGGCGTCATTATATGACACCATCATTCGATGTGCTGAGACGGTGCGGCCGCCCGCCATCAGTGACTACCTCTACACCGGGGTGGGTCTGACGTGGGCGGTTTCTCCTACTGTGAGCGGGCAAGCGCAGGGGGTGAGGAAGAAGTGAGTGGATCCCATCGTGGTGGCGTTCGGGACGGCGTTGGTCGGGGCGATGGCCACCGACGTGTGGCAGCAGGCCCGCGCCAGCGTGGTGGCGTTGTGGCGGCGGGTACACCCGCAGCAGGCCGACACCGTCGAGGCGGACCTGGAGGGTTTGCGCGGTCAGGTCCTCGACGCCCGCCAGGCCGGCCGGACGGAGATTGAGCAGGCTCTGACGGGCGTGTGGCAGGGGCGGCTGCAACAGTTGCTGCTTGATGAGCCTGCCGTGGCCGCCGAGCTGCGGCGGGTCCTCGACGACACCCTGACCCCGGCGTTGGCGCCCCCGGAGCAGGCCCGGATCGGCACGCTGATCATGATGGGTAGCTCTCACGGCAGCAGCACGTTCAACCAGGTTGCCGGCAACCAGATCAACTACCGGCCATGACCACCGCCTCGCCCGGTGATGCAGCGGTCCACATGAGCGGCACCTCCCAGGACAGCAGCACGTTCAACCAGTCGCGGGCGACCAGTACAACTTCCAGCTGCCACCTGCACCGCCCTCACCGGCGACGTGCACGTTGCCGGCGGACACGGCCGCGTTCACCGGCCGCGGCAAGGAACTGCACGGCATCACCGCGACGGTGACCGCCGCGGCCGAGGCGGGCCGGGTGGTGGCCATCCATGCCATCGACGGCATGCCCGGGGTGGGTAAGACCGCCCTCGCCGTGCACGCCGGGCACCTGCTGGCCGACCGGTTCCCCGACCTGCACGCCCACACCGCCGGCCAGGAGCCAGTGACACCCGAGGCGGCGCTGGCCAGCCTGTTGGCCTCCGACGGCGTGGACTCCCGCTACCTGCCAGACGGCCTCGACGAGCGGGCCACGCTGTGGCGTGACCGGATGGCCCACCAACAGGCGCTACTCATCCTCGACAACGCTGCCAGCAACGATCAGGTCGCCCCGCTGCTGCCGGGGTCGGCGGGTTGCCTGGTGCTGGTCACCAGCCGCCGCTACCTGGGTGATCTTCCCTGGGCGGTGCCGGTGCTGTTGGACATCCTGTCCCCCGATGAGGCCCAGCAGATGTTCCTGCGCCTAGCCCCTCGCGCCGCCGCCGAGCCCGCCAAAGTGGCCGAGCTGGTCGGACTGTGTGGCCACCTGCCGTTGGCGATCTCGCTGCTGGCTCGCCTGTTCAGCACACGCCGGTCCTGGACCATGAGCCACCTGATCACCGAGACGAAAACGACCCTGCTCACCGTCGCTGCGGAGAACCGCACCGTCGCCGCCGCGTTCGACCTGTCCTACCAGTACCTGCCCACCGACCGGCAACGCTTCTTCCGCCGCCTGGGTCTGCATCCCGGGTCGACATCGACGCCTGCGCTGCCGCCGCGCTCGCCGGTATCCCCCTGGACCGGGCCAGCGAGCACCTCGACGCGCTGTACCGCGATCACCTGCTCGACGAACCCGTCTACCGCCGATACCGCATGCACGACCTGATCCGCGATTACGCCCGCACCCTCGCCGCCACCGACCCCGCCGGCGAGCGCGACCAGGCCCTCGACCAATTACTCGACTACTACCAGCACACCGCCACCCGCGCCGACACCCACCTCACCCGGCACACCCGACCCGTTGCCGCCACACCAGCCGCCCCGCCGAGTGCCGCACCTGAGCTGGCCAACCGCAACCAGGCACTGGCCTGGCTACAGATTGAACGCGCCAACCTGCTCGCCTGCCTCGACCACACCACCCACCATGCCCAACACGCCCGGGTGGTCGGACTCACCACTGGCGTCGCCTCTCTTCTTCGCAACGATGGTTCCTGGACCCAAGCCCTGGAACTCCACGCCACCGCCGCCGCCGCGGCACGGCACCTCGGCGACCAGCTCGGCGAGGCGTACGCCCTCACCGAGCTGGGGGTCGTGCGGCGGTTGACCGGGGACTATCCGGGTGCGACCCGGGTTCTGGAGCGGGCACTGGACCTTTTCCGCGACCTCGGCAACCGACTCGGCGAAACGGAGGTGCTCAACCACAGTGGAACGCTGCACCGAAAGTTAGGGGATCCGGAGCAGGCGTTGGCCCACCACCAGCGTGCCCTGGACCTCGCCCGCGCGGTGGGCAATCCACTGGAGCAGGCACATGCCCTCGACGGAGCGGACCGGTGCGCCCTAGCCAGAGGCGACACCGCGACCGCCGTGACCGAGCTTCGGCAGGCGCTGGAGATCTACCAGCGCATCGGCGCCGCCGAGGCGACCCAGCTGGCGACCGACCTGGCGAATTTGGATGCCGAGTAACTCCTCCCGGCGCATGCAGCGCCGTTCGTGCGAGATGTCGACAGGTACAGACGCCGACCGTGGACGCCGTGAGATTGGGAGCCTGTCACGATTTCTATGCAAGCAAGAGAAGACATACTTACGGGTCTCAGACTACGTCACAGGGGCGGCAGGTCCGGCGATGGGCTCGGGACGTCCGCCATCGCCGGACCTGCTTGCAGCTCCCGTTGTCTCATCCATTCTCGCACGTCCGCCAAGCTGCACTTCTCGCCCATGTTCGTGAGCAACTGCCACCGCACCACGTCCAAACCCTGGCCCAGGGCAAATGCCAGCGCGCAACACACCGTGCATTGCGGCCGCCAGTGCCAAAATCGCCACGTCCATCGTGACCAACTGCAAAACTGGCACCGGCCCCGCTTGTTGACTCGGTGCTGTCCCAGCAGAATGACAGCAAACGTGAGCAGCCGCACGGTATGCTCGGCCAGTGCAGCCGAAGGCTGAGCACCACGGAGCCGATTCGCCAACTGCTCCAACTGCTGCCAGAGCACGCGATACCTCGTCTCCCACACAGTGCTCACGACACCGCGCTGGTTTCAGTACTCACACAGAGCGCTCCGTTATCCCCGACAATAACCTCCCCGTCGATGACCACGCGCTCGCTCTCATCAGCCCGATGATGAAGCCGCGTACCGGCAGCAATCAGCCGCTGCGCGAATACCCGTTGCTCCTGCGCGGTCGCGCTGCCCTCCATCACTCTCATCGCCAGAGGCACCACATCGGTGTTGAGCCGGGCCAGCTCAACCAGCAGTTCGCGGTCCTTGCGGATCATGGTATTACCTGCCCGGTAGGGGACCCGTCGAAGACGGGCACGTCACTGGTGCAGTGTCGGATGCCACCCCGGCTCGTACTGTCGGCGTGACGCGGGCAATCCGTGTCTGTCCATGATTCGCTCATGTGCTCGCCCCACCCTTCATGCCCGTGTTGCATGGATGGCACCCAGCGCCGGGGACAGCAAGACCGACCAGACGTTCGGATCGTCCGCGAGGGCATCGGCTTGCACTCAACCCGGCGCTGGGCCCGTGTCGTATAGCGTCGTGTGCTTCACTGCCGGTAGTCGAGCGACCGCGGGTGGACGTGAAACGCGGTCAAGGTCAAGGGGTGAGTCCAGTGCCAGGTGATGTCAGGCTCGGGGCGGTCTTGCGGGAGTTGCGGACGGCGCGCGGGCTGACGCTGACCGCAGTGGCCCGGCAGGCTCCGTGTGCGCTGTCGCTTCTCTCGTACGTCGAGTCGGGGCAGCGTGCACTGCAGCCGTGGCTGGCTGAGGAGCTGGATCGGATCTATGCGACGGGTAGCGTGGTCGCATCCCTCGCGCGGGGGGCTGGCAGCACGCCGCAGGACAACCCCGTTTCTGGGGTGTCCAAGACGGACGTGTTTGTGGTGCAACTGCCGCAGGGAGGTGTCGCAATGCCCCTGTCCCGGCGGGAAGTGCTGGCGGCTCTTGGCTTCGGGATTGCTAGCGGCGGGTTGCAGGTCGAGTTCGAACGGGCGCTGGACGGTGTCGATCTCAACAACGACGTCCTACAATTTTTCGACGATGCGTTTCATGGTTTCCGAGAGGCTGCCCGGGCGCTGCCCCCGGCCCAGATCGTCGACGGGATGACGGGAAATATTGCCATTCTGGATGGGTTGCGCCGCAGGGCGATTAACGAGGACCGGCACCGTTGCATTATTCTACAAGCCCGCTATGCTGAATTGCTGAGCTGGTTGAGTGAGGAGGCGGGAGATTTACGGGGCGCGCTGTGGTGGATTGATCGGGCGTCGCAGTGGGCACAGGCTGCCAACTGGTCGGGGATGACAGCTTACGGCTTCGTCCGACGCGCAATGATGGTCAGGAGATTTTCCAGTGACGGGCTTCGGGCTGTCGACCAGGCTCGCCCTGTGCTGGAGATGCCCCAGGCGTCACCGCGCATGAAGGGGTTGGCAGCCAATGAAATGGCTCAAGGATATGCACTAGCGGGCGACCAGTATGCCAGCAGACATGCCCTCGATACCGCGATGGACTGGCTTGCCCAACCAATTCGCGAGGACGACGCTGTGCTCGGCCAACGCAGCGTGGCAGCTGACGATCTGTATATCGTCCACCGCGCGACATGTGACGTATACCTCGGTCGTGGTGCTCGGGTCGTTCCGGTGCTGGAACCTCGCCTCATGTCGCTTTCGAGTTCGTCTCTGCGCACCGCTACTATCACTCGGGCCAAGCTGGTACGCGCCTACGCGAATGCCGGCCAGCCCGGAGAAGCGTGCCGTGTGGCATGGGAAACCCTCGATGCCATTGAGCAGGTCGGTTCGCTGTCTGCCCGCAACGAGTTGCGCCGTGCACTGCCCGTCCTGAATCGGTGGCACGGCCGCAGCGATGTGCAAGACATCGTGCACCGGCTGGGGACGTAACCGCGCATCTACCACGTGAGATACGCCACCTCAAGCGGTTCCTCAGATACCCCGTCATCGGCTGGCCGCCGGGTGACGCGGTAGGCACCGGCATTCTTACGATCAGCAACAACGGCGACAAGATCAGTTCCTTCGTAATGCAATCCGGCTCCCGCGTCAGTCGCGTACCCGTCAGCTAATACTCCCGAAGCGATACACCGCTGGAACAGCTCGCGCCGTTCGCCATAATGCACCGCGTTGGAGTACGGCAGGAAACCTAGCCCGTCTGTGAGCGGCCGCACCTCGCCGAATGAGTCGGTGGTCCCTCCGGTGTGCCAGCACAGCGAGCCCGCCGACTCGCCAGCGAGCACCACACCGCTTTCCCAGCAGTCACGCAATACCTTACCCAATGCATGCATCCGCCAGACGGCAAGCAGGTTGGCCAGGCTGCCCCGGTCCACCCAGATCACGTCTTGTTCGCGCAAGTGGGCAGATACGTCCGGTATGTTCGGCTTCTCAAATAGTGACAGATGACTGGTGTCCACATCATCATTCGCGAAGGCGGCGTAGCAGCCGTCAATACTGGATTGCCGATCGCCGGTGCCGGTCGTCAGGAAGCACAGCTTCGGACACGATGGGCTGCCCGCCAGGTCAAACGCGTATCGGAAGATGGGCGATGGTCGCCACGGGTCGCACGCTCGGTTGAACCCCATAGACGTGGCGAGAATCGTCGGTCTGTCGGCGGGCACGGCATTTTCCCTCTCATCAGCGCACGAGGCACCCAACCACATGCCCTGCGAACCTCACCTGGTGCCGGGGGCCACATGGCGCGGCCCGCCGCGCCGCACCGCACTAGACTCGGCGAGCGTGAACCGACCTGTAGTCCTGATCGCTGAGAAGCTTGCGCCGTCGGTGCTGGAAATTTTCGGCGACGAGTTCGACGTCCTGCACATCGACGGCACCGACCGGCAGGCCCTGTTCGAGGCGCTGGCCGGCGCTGAGGCGCTGCTGGTGCGCTCGGCCACCCGGGTGGACGCCGAGGCGCTCGGCCACGCTCCTCGACTCAAGGTCGTCGCCAGGGCCGGTGTCGGGCTGGACAACGTCGATGTGCCCGCGGCCACCGAGCGCGGGGTGATGGTGGTCAACGCGCCCACCTCCAACATCGTCTCGGCCGCCGAGCACGCCGTCGCGCTGCTGCTGGCGGTGGCTCGGCACATCCCGGCGGCCGATGCCAGCCTGCGTGGTGGGCAATGGAAACGCAGCTCGTTCGGCGGCGTCGAGTTGTCCGGCAAGACCATCGGTGTGGTGGGCCTGGGCAAGATCGGTCAGCTGGTCGCGCAGCGGCTGGCGGCCTTCGGCAGCGAGCTGATCGCTTACGACCCCTATGTGTCCCCGGCGCGGGCCGCTCAGCTGGGCATCGACCTGGTCGACCTGGACGAGTTGCTGTCCCGCGCTGACGCCGTCTCGATCCACCTGCCCAAGACCCCCGAGACGCTCGGGCTGATCGGTGCCGACCAGCTCGCCAAGACCAAGCCGGGGGTGCTGATCGTCAACGCCGCCCGCGGCGGCCTGGTGGACGAGCAGGCGCTGGCCGACGCGGTGCGAAGTGGCCAGGTCGGCGGCGCGGGGCTCGACGTCTTCGCCGTCGAGCCGTGCACTGCCAGCCCGTTGTTCGAGCTGCCGCAGGTGGTCGTCACCCCGCATCTGGGTGCCTCCACCGCCGAGGCGCAGGACCGCGCTGGCACCGACGTCGCGCGCAGCGTGCTGCTGGCGCTGCGCGGCGAGTTCGTACCCGACGCGGTGAACGTGATCAGCGGCGGGGTGGTGGGCGAGGAGGTTCGGCCCTGGCTGCCGCTGACCCAGAAACTGGGTACCGTGCTGGCGACGCTGACTGGGCGCTCGCCTGATTCGGTGACTGTCGACGTGCGCGGTGAGCTGGCCGCTGAGGATGTCTCGGTCCTGCAGCTCGCGGCGCTACGCGGGGTCTTCACCGGTGTGGTGGCCGACCAGGTCACCTTCGTCAACGCGCCGCGGCTGGCGCAGGAGCGCGGGGTCGCTGTCGCCGTGATCGCCACGCCGGAGAGTCCAAGCCACCGCAGCGTGGTCAGCGTTCGGGGGTCCTTCGCCGACGGCAGGGTCTCCTCGGTCTCGGGAACGCTGTCCGGGCCCGCGCAGGTGCAGAAGCTAGTGGAGATCGATGGCCGGCACTTCGACCTGCGGGCGCAGGGTGAGGCCATCTTCATGGAGTACCCGGACCGTCCGGGCGTGATGGGAACCGTCGGCACGTTGCTGGGTGCGGCCGGCATCAACATTGAGGCGGCCCAGATCAGCCAGACCACCGCGGGCACCGATGCGATCATGATCCTGCGGGTGGACCGGCCGGTCCCCGGTCAGGTGCTGGACGCGATCGGTCCAGCGGTCGGCGCCCGCACCGTCCGCTCGGTCACGTTCGGCTGACCTCCCGGCTGGTCACAAAACGCGATCGACTGGGTACGTTCCGTCAGTGCATCGCATCGTGGTGGGGGGCCGGTTGGCTCGCAGGCCCCGAACTCCTCGAAGGAGTCGTTCGGCGGCCGTATTGCTCGTGCTCACCGCAATGGCGTCAGTCGGGGTCAGCGGTCCGGCCAGTGGTCAATCCGGGGCGCTAGAGCTCGCGGTGGGATTGGTGCCTGCGGCCGGCCTGCCGCCGGCACCGCTGCAGGGCAAGATCAGTCCCCGGCTGGGCGCCACTCGGGGGCCGGTGACCGTCTTCGTCGAGCTCGCCCAGACCCCGGCGGTGGAGGTCTTCCACGCCGAGCGCAGCGCTGGGAGACCCGCTCCGGTCGCGGCGCGGGTGGCCAGCGCCGCCAAGAGCCAGCTGGGGCAGGCCGCCGACCGGGTGCTTGGACTGCTGCGTCACCGCAGCGCAGACGTCCACGAACTGTTCCGGACCACCAACGCCGTGGCCGGGCTGGCCGTGATCGCCGACGCGGCTACGGTCGGCGAACTGGCCGGATCGCCCGACGTCCGCGCGGTGCGCAAAATCGTGCCCAAGACTGCTATGAACTCAGCCGCCGTGGCGCTGACCAGGACGTTGCGCGCCTGGCAGCAGACCGGGTGGCTGGGCGACGGGGTGCGGATCGGCATCATCGACGACGGGATCGACTACACGCACGCGGACTTCGGCGGCCCCGGTACCCGGTCCGCTTACACCGCAATCGACCGCACCGTGGTCAAGCCGAGCTACTTCCCGACCGGCAAAGTGGTGGGTGGATACGACTTCGCTGGCGACGACTACGACGGTGGCGTGACGGCCGGCCCGCTGGGGATCATCCCGCGGCCGGACCCCAACCCGCTGTCCTGCGGACAGCACGGCAACCACGTCGCCGGGACTGCCGCCGGATTCGGTGTCAACGGCGACGGCAGTACCTTTCGCGGCAACTACCGCAACCTTGACCCGGCGGCGCTGAACGCCATGCGGATCGGCCCCGGCACCGCCCCGCGCGCGCAGCTGTACGCGCTGAAGGTCTTCGGTTGCCGCGGTGCGACAGGGCTGGTCGCCAAGGCGATGGACTGGGCGCTGGACCCCGACGGGGATGGCGACTTCTCCGACCGGCTCGACGTGGTGAACCTGTCGCTGGGCACCGACTACGGTGCCCCGGACGACCCGGACAGCCTGTTCGTCCGCGCGCTCGCGCTCAACGGGGTGCTGCCGGTGTTCGCTGCCGGTAACGGCGGCGACCTCTACGACATCGGCGGAGCACCGGGCAACACCCCCGAGGCGCTCACCGTGGCCAGCAGCCGAGACTCCGCTGTGCTGCGCGACGGCGCCCAGGCCACCGCGCTCGGTGACGTGGGCGCGACCTTGGATGGCCAGATCTTGGGTGGCCAGTACAGCCAGGACTTCGCCGGCTACGACAGCCTGGATCGCACCGCCCCGGTGGTGCGGCTGTCCGATCCGGCCAACGCCGACGGTTGCCAGCCCTACTCGGGTTCCGATGCTGCCGCGGTGGCGGGTAAGCATGTCTGGCTGGAGTGGGACGATGACAACGTCACCCGGCGCTGCGGTTCGACGGTGCGGGCCGACCACGCGCTGGCCGCCAAGGCTGCCGCAGTGCTGCTGTCCTCGGCCACCGAGCAGTTCGCCGCGGGCATCGCGGGTAACGCAGACGTGCCGATGTTCCAGTTCACCGGTCCGGGCACGGCTGCGCTGCGCCCGGCGGTGGCGGCCGGGACGCTGAGGGTGCGGCTGGCCGGGAAGCTGCGGTCGTCGGTGCGCACCGACGACCCGCGCATCACCGACACTCCCAGCGAGTTCAGCTCACGTGACGTGCGGGGCCCGGCCCTCAAGCCGGACGTAGCGGCGCCCGGGGACACCATCACGTCGGCACTGACCGGCAGCGGGTCGGGCGTACTGGTGATCAGCGGGACGTCGATGGCTTCCCCGCACGTCGCGGGCATCGGGGCGTTGGTCCGGCAGGCGCATCCGGACTGGAGTGTGGCAGAGGTCAAGGCTGCGGTGGTGAACACCGCCGGGGCCGACGTCTATTCGCGCGACGGCCAGCAGGGCCCGATCGCGGCACCCAACCGGGTCGGCGCCGGCCGGGTGGACGCCGCAGCCGCGGTGGGCAACCAGGTCTTAGCGATGGTGCCCGACGACCCCGGTCAGGTCAGTGCCAACTTCGGTGTGGTGGAGGCGGCCGGTCCGGTCACCCTCAACAAGACGATCATGCTGGTGAACAAGGGTGCGGCCGCGGCCCGGTACTCGGTCGCCTACCAACCGGTCACCACCATGCCCGGAGTCAGCTACCAGCTGTCCAGCAGATCGGTCGACATCGCCCCGCGGGAGGTCGCGGCGCTCACCGTCACGCTGCGCATCGATGACCCTTCTGCACTGCGCAGGACCGCCGATCCGACCATCGAGAAGACCCAGCTCGGTGCGGCCCGCCAGTTCGTCGCCGACGCCTCCGGCCGGGTGGTATTCAGTTCGCTGGATGCGGTCACTCTGCGGGCGCCGGTCTATGCCGAACCGAGACCGGTGGCAGACATCGCGGCACCGCAAAGCCTGCAGTTTCTCGGCCGCGCTCGGCAGGCCGTGCTCGCCCTGTCTGGTCGGGGAGTGGACCAGGGCAGCGGAGACGCCGCCTACCGTTCGCTGATCAGCGTGCTGCAGTTGCAGGCCGAAAGCGGGCGGTTGCCTGAGTGCGAGGGCGTATTCGTGGCGTATTGCACTCCCAACGGAACCGCCCAGGGTGGTGATATCCGCTATGTCGGTGTGACCTCCACCGCGCCGCTGTCCGTGGCCCGAGGCAGGCCGGAAGATGCATTGCTCGCTTTCGGGATCACCACCTGGGAGGACTGGTACAACGTCGGCAGCAACACCATCCCGTTCGTCGACATCGACACCAGCGGGGATGGGCTGCCCGACTTCGAGGTCCGCGGAACGAAGCTGGCGGGGACCGACGTGCTCGTCGCGGTGACCATCGACCTGCACGCGCCGCCGGATTCCCCACCCGCACAGGTGCTGCCGGTCAACGGGCAGTACGGGGACGTGGACTCCGGCGTCTTCGACAGCAACGTCATCGTGCTGCCGGTGTCGCTGTCCGCACTGGGGATCGACCCGTTGTCGGTAACGGCGCCGATCAGCTACACAACGGGAGTCGCGAGCTACTACACCGGTCCGGTGAATATCGGCGAGGTCATCGACAGCACCGGCCCGGCGTTGTTCGACGCCGTCCGGCCGGGACTGTGGACCCAGGGTGCCGGGGATCCCGCATTGAGCTATCTGGCGCGCCCAGAGACCGCACTGATGGTCAATCGGGACACCGCCGCCGCGGTGGCCCAACGGGCGACCCAGTTGCTGGTGCTGCACCCGGGTAACCCCTCCCGGCACCGGGTGCAGCTGGTGCCGGTATCGGCACCTGGTTCCCCGCCGGTGAGTGGTCCTGCCGTGCCGCTTCCGGTGCCCGCAGCGCCTCCCGTGCCGCCCGCTGACCGTGCTCGTAGCGCAGCTCGCCCGGCCGGTCCATGATATTCAGCAAGGTGGCCCCACCCCGGTTGGGCCTGTCGCGTATCCATCGTGCGGTACTCGACGTTGCTGCGGGTAACCTGCCCGCGGCAGAGGGTCCCACGGCCGGGGCCCGCGCAATGGAGGTGGTTCATGCGGCTCGCGGTGATCCCTGGTGACGGGATCGGTCCCGAGGTGATCGGTGAGGCGCTCAAGGTCCTGAACGAGGTCGCCCCCGACGCTGAGACCACGCCCTACGATCTCGGTGCCGCGCGCTGGCACTCCACCGGAGAGCTGCTCCCTGAGTCGGTGCTCAACGAGCTACGTCAGCACGACGCCATCCTGCTCGGCGCGGTTGGGGATCCCTCGGTGCCCAGCGGGATCCTTGAGCGTGGGCTGCTGCTGCGGCTGCGTTTCGAACTGGACCACCACGTGAACCTGCGACCGGCGCGGCTGTATCCCGGGGTGCGCAGCCCCATCGCGGACCCGGGAAGCATCGACATGATCGTGGTCCGGGAGGGCACCGAGGGGCCCTATGTCGGCAACGGCGGGCTGCTGCGCAAGGACACCCCGCACGAGATCGCCACTGAGGTCAGCGTGAACACCGCTTTCGGCGTGGAGCGTGTCGTGCGCGACGCGTTCGCCCGGGCCGCGGCGCGCCCGCGCAGACACCTGACGCTGGTGCACAAGACGAACGTGCTTTCCTACGCCGGATCGCTGTGGTCGCGCATCGTGGAGGAGGTGTCGCTGCAGCATCCCGAGGTGTCGGTGGCTTACCAGCACGTCGACGCTGCCACGATCCACCTGGTCACCGACCCAGGCCGGTTCGACGTGATCGTCACCGACAACCTGTTCGGCGACATCCTGACCGACCTCGCCGCGGCCGTCACCGGTGGGATCGGCCTGGCCGCCAGCGGGAACCTTGATGTGGCCCGCCGCAATCCCAGCATGTTCGAGCCGGTGCACGGATCTGCCCCGGACATCGCCGGCCAGGGCATCGCTGACCCGACGGCGGCGGTGCTGTCGATCGGGCTGATGCTCGCTCATCTCGGGCTGGACGAGCCGTCCCGCCGGGTCGAGGCCGCCGTGGCCTTCGACCTGGCCACGCGAGACCACACCCACCCGGGCGGTACCCGGGCCATCGGTGATCGGCTGGCTGCCCTGGTCTCGTCGAGCCAGCGAGTCGAGCGCGCCGGCCTATAGAGGGGCTGTTCAGTCGTCGCCGAAGGTCAGGTCGTAGTTGATGCAGTCCAGCCGGTTCAGCAGCGGCTCCAACTGTTCGGGTACCAGCGTGATCTGATCGCCGTTCTCGGTGGCCACGGTGACCTGCGCGACCTCCATGGTGACGGTGAGCGGCGCGGCGTCACCGTCGACCTCGATCGTCCACTGTTGCTGCATCACGATGCCCTCCGACCCGACCCGGTACCTGATACCGGAATATTTGCATCGTTGCGGAATAAACAGCAATACCGCGATCGGGTGATGGTAGATGCGACCGATGCGGCGTCGAGTCTAGGGTGCGGGCACGGTGGCCGCTGGAAGGGGTGTGCGCATGCCGCGAGGACGGCGGACGGTGAAGTCCCGCCGGGTGGCGGGGGAGCTGCGCCGGTTGCGGGCCCGGTCCGGCCACAGCTGCGCGACGGTGGGGGAGGCGCTGGGCATCTCGGCCAGCAAGATCAGCCGGATCGAGACCGGCCGGATCGGGCTGCAGTCCGACGAGGTGGCCGCGCTGCTCGGCTTCTACCAGGTCGCCAAGCCGCTGCGGGAGGAGCTGCTGGAGCTGGTCCGCCGGGCGGCCGAGCCGGGCTGGTGGCAGGTGCAGGGCTCCCGGCTGCCCGAGCTATGGCAGGAGCTCATCGACATCGAGCGCTCCGCAACGGCGATCATCAACTATGAGCCGCTGGTGGTGCCCGGCTTGTTGCAGACCGCCGACTACGCCGGGGCGCTGATCGCGGCCACCAATCCGGCACTGAGCGAGGACGAGGTGGAGACCCGGGTCGCGGCTCGCGTTGCCCGCCAGGCCCTGCTCGGCCGGGCGCACCCGCCCCGGCTGCTCGCGTTGCTGGAGGATGGCGTGCTGCGCCGGGTGATCGGCGACCCCGGGCTGATGCGCCGCCAGGTCCGGCACCTGGAGGACGCTGCCACCCGGCCCAATGTCAGCGTCCAGGTAGTGCCCACCGCGGCGGGCGCGCATCCCGGGCTGGGCGGGCCGTTCGTCCTGCTGGAGTTCGACGGCGACCCGACTATCGTGCACCTGGAGAACCGCCGGGGTAGCGCCTGTCTGGAGGAGAACGAGGACGTCGCGGAGACTATGCTCGCGTTGCAGTACCTGCAACGAATCGCGCTCAGCCCCGACGACTCGCTGGCCCTGCTGGCTGAGGTCGCCCGGGAGCTGACCTGACGGCAGCGAGGACCATCACCATGACCGGAGAGCTGCGCCACCCGGCGTGGCGCAAGAGTAGCTACAGCACTGCCGCCAGCAACTGCGTGGAGGTCGCGGCGCTGGGCTGGGGCACCAGCAGCTACAGCACCAGCCAGGCCAACTGCGTCCAGGTGGCGCTGGGCGGGCCCGCCATCGGGGTCCGCGACTCCAAGGACCCCGACGGCTTGATACTCGCCGTCCCGGCAGTCCACTGGTCGGCATTCCTGCGCGGCCTCGCCGCCAGCAACTTCGACCGCTGATCACCCCGCTCCCTATACCGTGGCACGGGTGCGCGGTGCTGCTGCCGGGACATGCCGGACGCGAAGTCCTACCGGGGTCACGTTGGATGGCGCCGGGCGTTGGCACATCGCGCTGCACGCCCGCAACCGCGACGCCCGCAAGGACTTCGTGGTGGGAATCCTCGTCCTCGGAGGGCGAGGAGGATGTCACATGACGTCGAACTCGCCGTCTTTGGCGCCGAGCACGAACGCCTCCCACTCCGAGGGCGTGAAGAGCAGCGTCTCGGAGTCCACGGGGTTCTCGGAGCTGCGCATCGCCACATAGCCGTCCTGCACGAATGCGATCTCCAGATGCGGCCCTTCCAGCTCCTCCGAGCCCGCTGCGCGCTGCCACACCGCGTTCGACAGGTCGATCGTGCCGCGGATGTGCTTCTTGTCGTCGACGATGTCACTCATGCCACCCACGGTAGCGAGCTGCACATCCTCCCTCGTCTCTGGGATGGTGGCAGCGTGCCGGGGAGTCTTCGAGCCAAGCGCTCCGATGCCGAGGTGGTCGGGATGCGGGCGGCGCAACGCTGGCTCGATCATTACGGACAGCAGGCACGGGCTTGGCTGGACCAAGCCCCAGACGTCGCGCGGTCGTGGGCGCAGCGGTGGGACCTCGCTATGGGGGCGCCGCTGGAGGGTGGCTCGGTCAGTGTCGTGTTCTCGGTCGAGCGCGAGGACGGTCCCGCGGTGCTCAAGCTTGCGGCGCCGTGGTCGCGCTGGTCTCGGGAGGAGGCGGCGGCGCTGCGGGTATGGGGTGGGCACGGCGCCATTCGTTTGCTGGCTGCGTCCGATGACGCCCGCGCCTTGCTCCTCGAACGCGTGTCGCCGGGTACGGCTGCTACCGGCATGACTGCTGCAGACTTCGCCGCTGTGCTGGGGAAGCTATCACGCCCTGCGGTCCCACCAGGTATGCCGTCACTGGCAGATGCGTTGCGACTGCGATTTGACCGAGCGACGGAAAACCGCCATGGGCTAGTGTCCGCGGCGCGGATCTCCCGAGCACGACGTCACGCCGTCGAGCTTGCTGGGACGCTCCAGTGCCCGTCCGTCTTGTGCCACGGAGACCTGTTGAGCAAGAACGTCCTCGTGTCCCACGATCGAGGTCTGCTCGCTATCGACCCAAACCCCTGCGTCGGACACCAGGCATACGACGCCGCGCAGTGGGCCGTCACGGAGACTCCAGTCGCGGACGCACCCGAGCGCGCGGCTGACCTCGCGGCCGCGCTCGGCATCCCAGCGGATGATGTGCTGCGGTGGGTCTGCGTGCTGACTGCTGTGGAGGTGTGCCTAGCATCGCTGACCCG